>NZ_CALMPC010000006.1:0-3825 GCF_937872235.1 uncultured Thermomonas sp. | reverse complement strand
ACGCCGTCAGCACCCACACCGCCACCACCGCCGTGCTGGAACGCCAGCAAGGCTGTCAGGTGCTGGTGCTGCGGGATTAACCCCTACGCCGCCATCACCGCCGCCCCCGGCACTGTTGTGGCGGCGGCTTGCGGCCTGACATCTTGCACAATTTGACCGCCGTGCAGCACCAGCACGCGGTCGGCGCTGGCGATGGTTTCCGGGCGATGCGCCACAATCACCTTGGTGACATTGAGCCGTTTGACGGCGGTATTCACCAGTTGCTCGTTGGCCACATCCAAATGGCTGGTAGCCTCATCCAAAAACAGCAGTTTGGGGTTGCGATACAAGGCGCGCGCCAAAATCACCCGCTGCTTTTGCCCGCCGGATAGGCTGCTTCCCATATCGCCAATCAGGCTGTGATAACCCATCGGCATCGCCGCGATCTCGTCATGCACCGCCGCCATCCGCGCGGCGGCTTCCACCCGGGCGTGGTCATACGCGGCATCAAAAAAACTGATGTTGTCGGCAATGCTGCCGCCAAACAATTGGTCGTCCTGCATCACCGCACCGATGATGCCGCGCACATTGCGCGGGCCCAGTTTATGCAGGTCTTGCCCGCCGATGCGGATACTGCCCGACGTGGGTTTCAACAAACCCAGCAATACTTTGACCAAGGTGGTCTTGCCGCAGCCCGACGCCCCCACAATCGCCACCGCCTCCCCAGCCTCGATGCGAAAACTCAAATCTTTCAGCACCCACGGCTCGCCATCGGCATAGCGAAAGCACAACGTGTCCACCTCGATACTCGCCTCGCCCGGCGCTGCGGCCTCCGCCAAACCGTGCGCGTCTTCCGGTGGCGTCAGCACGATATCGGCCAGGCGTTCGCCGTGTAGGCGCAGCATGCGAAATTCGATCCACTTATCGATCAACGCACTCATGCGCTGCGCGAACTGATCTTTGTAAGCCAAAAACGCAATCAACATCCCGACCGAGAACACATTGTCCAGCGCCAGCAACGCGCCAATCCAGATCACCGCGATGCGTTCCACACCAAACACCAACTGGCTGGCACCGTTGAAGCCCAGTCCCAAATGCGCCAGCTTGATCTCGCGGTTCACGGTGTCACTGATCAAATTGTCATACGTGCTGCGGCGCTGCGATTCTTCACCCGCCACTTTCAAACTCTGCATCCCGCGCAGCGATTCTAGAAGATGCGTTTGCTGTTTGGCCGCCGCCACCAATTGCTGCTCGGTGCCATCACGCAATGGGCGATACGCCAACGTGCGGATGCCCAAGTACAGCACCACTGCTAGCAAGGTCACCAGCGCCAGTTTCCAGCTATAAAACAGCATCAAACCGAAGGTCACCACCGCCATCAACCCATCAATGATGGCCTCGACAAAACTCGTGGTTAGCGTGCGCTGAATCGCCTGCACGCTGCCCATGCGCGACGTGATATCGCCCAAATGGCGCTTCTCAAAAAAATCCAACGGCAAGCGCAGCGCATGCGCAAATACATTGCCCATCCACTGCAAGCCTAATTTGGAAGACAGATACACCACCGCCCAACCGCGCAGCAAACCGATGCCCACTTGCAGCAGCAGCACCAAGCCAAACCCCAGCCCCAACACGGTCAGCAAACTGGTATCTGCAGACACCAAGACCTGATCCACCACCCACTGCATAAAGAACGGGGCCAACACCACAAACACTTGCAACGCAATCGACAGCAACAAAATCTGCGCCAACGCCCGCCACAGCCCGCGTACCGGCCCGGTCAACTGCCGCGCCGATACCGCAGGTACCGCCTGTTGTGGTTTGAATTCGGCGGCAGGGGTCAACTCCAACGCCACCCCGGTGAAGTGATCAGACACCTCGGCCAGCGATAACCTGCACTCACCAATGGCCGGGTCAAGCAGCGTGACCTTGGATTTACCGACCTTGGCCAGCACCACAAAGTGATTCAAATCCCAATGCAGCACGCAAGGCAGTTTCAACTTGCCAAGGTCTTCCATATCCAATCGCAACGCGCGCGTGGAAAACCCCAACCGCTGCGCGACATGGATCAATTGATTGAGTTTTGCGCCTTTCAGCGACAACGGAAAGCGCCGGCGCAGCTCTGGCAAACCGATATGCAGCCCATGCGCGGAGGCGACCATTGCCAGTGAGGCGAGACCGCATTCGGCGGCTTCGGATTGGAGGAGGAATTTCATGATCGCCTTGTCAACTTGCTCAACGCAGATAGCGCTAGAGATTATCTGGGGCCGTTATGGATTCCAATTCATGAAGGGATGCATCGGAATAGTTGATCCTGTAAGTCCCCGAGGGCAAGAAGAGTGAGCATGCATCCTGACCGGTCATGACCACGCAACTATCCGCAGGAATGCCAGATATTTCGTTTTCCGGGAATGCCTCGATCAGGCAAGGGAACGTGTTCTTGCAATGGCTAGTCGGGGGAAACCTCCGCTTACGGGCGCCATCCAGATCAAGCCATGACGGCCCACTCGCGCTTCTCCCCTGGATTTCTGGCAAGAACAATATTAAGTCATAATCATCGGAGCCATAGAAGTGGCCATTCGAATCTGCCAATGCATATCCTTGGGATGGATGACTTGCCAGCATGTTCTGATCGAGATGAATTGAGTCCGGCAGCAGATCAAGCAAGGTAGTAGTATCTATGCTCAAAGGGTTAATTCCGGTGATTTTCATGAATCGGGCTGCCATTAGCCCGTCCGGAGCATGATGACTTTTCGATTTCGCAATATGACCGAATCCGGCCACGACAAGCAATTTGGCCCTCGGGTCGTTCTTGAAAATACAGGCCAAGTTCTGCGCCTGCTTTTGTTCTCGACCCTCAATCGTGTTATCCCCTACGTCGGAATCTTCGTATGCCACTAATTTAAATTTCAATCGAATCGCTTCCCGAATTATTTCGCCAAAGATCGGTTCTCGCAAATAAAATCCGGTTCCGCGTATCGGGTACCCGCGCGAAAGCAAATCCGCATCCGCCAAGGATGCGTTTGAACAAGTTTTGGAAGGGTCGCCAGGTTTAACCGTGAGGCCTTCGATACCAAGATAGTTGTACCCCTCCTCATGGAGCGCGTTGAGCAGCGTATAGATGGCGGCTCTAGTCCTCGGTCTGGCGTGCGATTCGTTTATGAATACGGCTCGGCGATTCCTTGCCAAGTTTCGTATCACATCATTTGCAGGCTTCGCATCAAGATAGCCAAGACGCGTTGGATCAGCGTCAGATCCGCGAACCGGATATATCTTGTCCGCCGCCTCGTATTGCCCCATGAAACTTGCAATAGTTGCGTAATATTCCCGGAATGTGGCACTGGCCGTTTCGATGTGAAATCCATGGTCAGACGCCCGATTTACACTAAAATACGCAAGCTGTGGAGGCTGCGACAGATTCATGACTATCCTGGAGAGGCATGTCTCTTCTGTGCAATCCTTGCCAGCAGGGGGGGCGCTTTTCGTGGCAGCAAACGAAGTGGATACCAGAGAAATACATCCAAGCAAAAAAAAAGAGACGCCATTGAGTTTATTCATGCGTTTTCCTCTTCATTCCAGGAATGGAAATTGGGTAAAGAGAGCAGAATCCCTTGAAAGCTAGGAGCACTTGATTTTCATGGTATTCCATTTTATGCCTTACAGACAGCGCCTTCCCGCGACCATACTCTTCTAGCAATGCCTTACGTGGGCGTTTGTTTTTCATGAGCTGCTCTCCAGTAAATCCACAATTTTCTCCGTAATCGGGAATCCGGTAAGCATTTCAACAAAGCCCCGGCGAGTTCAACTCTGATTCGCAACAGTGTTGATTGATTCCCCGTTGAGGAC
>NZ_CALMPC010000005.1:0-2864 GCF_937872235.1 uncultured Thermomonas sp. | reverse complement strand
AATTTTTGTTTTTCGGCCACCGGCACATCGCGAAAGCCGAAGTGGGTGGTGTCGGGCGGGGTCTGTTGCGGGCTCATGGCGGGATTATCGCACCGGCGTGGCACACTTGCCCGCATGCAAACACACTCTGAAGCCGCCCACGGTCTTCCTTGTATTCGGCTCACCCAGCACGGCGCTCATGCGTTGGTTGCCTTGCACGGTGCGCAGGTGTTGTCGTGGGTGCCGGCCGATGGCCGCGAGCGCTTGTTTTTATCCGAACGTGCGGTGTTCGATGGCCGCAACCCAATTCGCGGCGGCATCCCGGTGATTTTCCCGCAATTTGGTGAACGCGGCGCGCTGCAAAAGCATGGTTTTGCCCGCAATCATGCGTGGGCATTTGAAGGTGTCGATGCCGATGCCGCTGTGTTTGTGCTGCGCTGCGATGCCGACGCGCAGTGGCCGCATGGGTGTATTGCGCGTCTGCGTGTTGCACTGACGGCGAAGCAGCTGCGCGTAACATTGGACATTGAAAACATCGGTGCTACCGCGTTCGCATTCACCGCTGCGCTGCACACCTATTTGCGTGTGGATGACATCGCGCAAGTCAGCATCGAAGGCCTGCAAGGTTGCGACTTCGAGGACAGTGTCAACGGTGGCACCTTGCATCGGCAAAGTGAGTTTGAAGTCAGATGCAATGGTGAAACCGACCGCATCTACAACGACGTGGTGGCGCCGCTGACGCTGTTGGATGGGGGGCATCAGCTTTACATCGAACAAGAGGGTTTTGCCGATGCGGTGCTGTGGAGCCCGGGCCCGTCGTTGTGCGCGCGCATCGGTGATCTTGCACCTGATGACTGGCGGCAGTTTGTATGTGTGGAGGCCGGGCAGGTGTTGCAACCGGTGCTGTTGCAGGCCGGCGAATATTGGCGCGGGATGCAGTGCCTGGGTTGAATGTGTCGGTGTACCGATGCGCAGCCCGCGTGCGCATGTTGAAATGCCGGCTCGCGAGTTTTCCGAACAAGGATGCACCGATGAAATATCTGCCGATTGCCATTGCCACGTGCTTAGTCTTGTGCGCCTGCAAGGGACAAGACCCGGAGGCTGCCGCCAAGGCCGCCGCCGCCCAGAAAGCGGCGCAAGAACAGGCCGCCGAAGTGATGGAAAAGCAATTCAACGAGGCCGTGGCGGCGCACAACTGGCGCTTGGCCAAGGGCTATGGGGAAGTGCTGCAAGTGGATCATCCGACCACCGATGCGGCAGCGCGGGTCAAGGATCAGCTGGAAGCTGTGCGTGCCAAGGCCGAGGCCGAAGCCCAGCAGCAACGTTTGGCGGCGCTATGGGATTACGGGGATGAGCTGGTGAAGCCCAACGGGCACCAATTGTCTGCGGCGATTTATTCGCAAGAGCCGGTGGATACCGATGGCAGCGGCGCGCATCCGGTACGTTTGATTTTCCGCGATCACCCCAGCTGGGGCCGCAGCGCTTACTTGGTGTTGCAGGCCGGTGATTTCGATTGCTACGGCGGCTGCAAGTTGAAGGTGACGCTGGATGGCAAGGTGGTCAGCTTGCCCGGCTCACGGCCCAAGACCGACGAGGCCATCGCGATGTTCATTGATGATCACAAAGCGCTGTGGAAGCTCGCCAAAACCGGCAAGCAACTGTCGATCGAGTTTCCCACCAAAGCCGTGGGCAAACGCACGGTGCAGTTTGAAGTCAGTGGCTTGCAGCCGGAGCGGCTGCCGAAGTGGAATTGAGCTTGCGGCAGGGAGGTTGCATGCGCATTTCAATAGTGCTGGATGTTGGGGTCACGGCGCGAAGTGAGCGTAAGGCCTTGGTGTAACAATCGCTCGGTGGCGATCGAGTAGATGCGATCGAATGCAGGTCGCTGTGCTGCGATCGTGGCATTGCGCATGAAGTGGCAAAGATTGGCCGCAGCGGGTAGCACCGGGCAATGCGATAGATATAGGCGCATCAGCGCATCTTGGCCTGCGGCAAACGGGTGCAGCATCGCGGGTGTGAACAGGCCCACCCCTTGGATTTGGTGGAGGTCACTGGCGTGGTTCAGTTGATTCAACAGCGTCGGACCGATGGCCGTACGAGGCAGCTCGCCTTGGTGGTGCTCGAGGCGCTCTAGGCAAAGCTGCAGGTAATTCTGGAGCATAGGCGTGTGGCGATCGAACACCATCACGGCATTGTTGAGCCCCCAAATCGGCTTGGTGCGATGGCCTTCGATATGCAGAAATAGCTCGTGCGCAAACCCGTATTCATGGACGGCATTGACATGCCGTGCAAGCCCATCCGGGTCAAAAACCACCACATCGGCATCAACCCAAATCACACGATCGTACTGGTGAGACAGCACCTCTTTCGCCCAGATGAGGCGGGCAACATCGGTCTTTGCATACAAATTGCTGCCGCAGCGCTGGCGCACCCAGTGCGGTGGAAGCTCGAGAAAAGCATCATCGAGGACAAGATAGTCCCAGCCGTGCAACACGGCCCATTGCTGCACGCTGCCCATGCAGCGTGTGATCCACGAGGGTACATCTAGCGCACGAAACGACTGCAGTACGGCAGTCGTTGGGAAGCAGCGCAGATGTTCTCCGCTATCAGCCATGCATGGATAGATGAGGTCGGATGGGTTCGGGCTGTAACCAACGCAGGGGCGTTTACTAATGCCCGCTTTAGCTCAGCGCATACCCAAATTGCTGGCGGAATTGTTCGGCAAATTCGTTGTAATCAAAGCGCTGGTTTTGGGTGCCGGGGTGTTCAACCTTGAGCGCCCCCATCAAGTTTCCCATGCGGCCAATCGTCACCCAGTCGTAGCCTTTTTCGATGCCGAAAATCAGGCCAGCGCGGAATGCATCGCCGCAGCCGGTGGGGTCGGT
>NZ_CALMPC010000004.1:0-11707 GCF_937872235.1 uncultured Thermomonas sp. | reverse complement strand
CCTGAAAACATGGGTGCTGGAGGAAAACAGAAGCTGGAATGAGCAGTATTTATTGCAGGCCATGCTTCAACACAGCGCACGGTATGAGATCCTGTTTGCCTCCTACTATGCTTACGAGCGGTTCCCCGCGCTTGTTGTCAATGCACTGAATACTCCCAAGGGCCATGGCTATGGCGGTAGCAGCATGTGGCTAAAGGTAAAGTGATTCCGTCTTAGGACTAGGCCATCGCCTGCCGCAGCAAGTGCGCGCATCAAGTTTTGGGGGCAGTTAGCAATTGCGCACCTTGTTGCAGCGGGTACACCCCATCATCAGGTAAGGCATCGCTGGCCAATTTATCTTGGTCTTCCTTGTCAAGCCATGGAATGAGCTTGGGGGATGGGTCGGGGATATAGCTTTCCCAACCATTAGCTTTGCTCGCATGGGCTTGATGACTGCCTTGCATCAAATAGGCAACAGGAACGCGCACGCTCCAACGATCTTTCCCGGCTTCCGGTCCCGTCGTGGGTGGAATGAACGTCCAGCGCTTGGCCGCTAGAATCGAGGCTTTCGCAAACTGCTCACGCATCTCGGCCATTTGTCGATCCGTACCCAAGGTCATCAGATTGACCCGCTCTGCTTCCACATTCAGCACATGGCCATCGCGCCCTGCGCTCACGATCAAATAGACGGTGCCTTGTCCACCCACCATCATGACCCCGGTCGGGTACTTTGGGGGTGCCATTTTTTGACTGCGCACCTTATCTGTTGGTGCCATGTCCGGTGAGCTACCAAACCAAGTCCCCGCAATGCGCACACTCATCCCATTGCCGCTGGTTTCGGGTGTGGCAACCAAGCGCAGGCTCATCGGGGCCTTGGCGGTGACCGCTTTGCCATCCACCTCCACCGGCTTGAAGCGCCAATGGGTGATGTTGTTGTCGAGAAAGGTTTCTAACCCCTTCATGGCGTCATTGGGGGTCAGCGTGTACGCCTGCACCGAGCCATCCGGCGCAATCACGATATCGCCTTTCACCAACAAACTGGACTCCACCAGCTTGCGATTTTCTTTGATGCTGCCAGCAATCGCGCCCGCGCTGACACCCACAAGCAGTAGCGCAAACACCAGTCCCTTGATTTGTGTTGACATCCCCTCTTCCCCAGCGAAATACGCAGTGGCGATTGTGCCACACGACAATGCCATCACCTGAAAGTCGGGGCCGACGCTCCCTGCTAAAATACCGAGTCTTTGCTCGAACGCCTGCTTGGCGATTGTGCCGAACGCCAAGCGGGCATTTGGATACAAACGCCGCCCTGCGCGGCGTTTTCGTCGTTTCCGGAGTCCGCCATGACCAGCACCGCCGAACTGTCCTCGCCCGAATCCGCCAAGTCGTTGCTCACCCACGATGTGCTGGATACCGACTACACGCTGGAGGACAAGTACCGTCGTATCGAAGGCCGGATCTATCTGTCCGGCGTGCAGGCACTGGTGCGGTTGCCGCTGATGCAGAAGCTGCGCGATGAGCGCGCGGGCCTGGATACCGCCGGCTTTGTCAGCGGCTACCGTGGCAGCCCGCTGGGTGGCTTTGACCTGGAACTGTGGCGGGCGAAGCGACACCTGCAGGACGCGAAGGTGAAGTTCACCCCCGGTCTCAACGAGGATCTCGGCGCGACGATGGTCTGGGGCACCCAGCAGCCAGGGCTGTTCCCGGGCGCCAGGCACGACGGCGTGTTCGCCATGTGGTACGGCAAGGGCCCGGGCGTGGACCGCTGCGGCGACGTGTTCAAGCACGCCAACGCCGCCGGCACCTCCGCGCACGGCGGCGTGCTGGCGCTGGCCGCCGACGACCACGCCTGCCGCAGCTCCACCTTGCCGCACGGCAGCGAGGACGAATTCGTCAGCGCGATGATGCCGGTGCTCAACCCGGCCGGGGTGCAGGACATCCTCGACATGGGCGTGCTGGGCTGGGCGATGAGCCGCTACACCGGGCGCTGGGTGGGCTTCAAGACCATCGCCGAGACGGTGGAGTCCTCCGCCTCGGTCGATGTCGATCCGCATGCGTTGCAAATCGTGCTGCCGGGCGACGACGATTTCGAAATGCCCGTCGGCGGCCTCGGCATCCGCTGGCCGGACCCGCCGATGGAGCAGGAGATGCGCCTGCACCGCTATGCGGTGAAGGCGGCGCAGGCGTTCGCGCGCGTCAACGGCATCGACCGCATGGTGATGGATTCGCCGAACGCGCGGCTGGGCATCGTCACCACCGGCAAGTCGTATCTCGACGTGCTGCAGGCGCTGGAATACCTGGGCCTCGACGAAGCGACCTGCCGCGACATCGGCATCCGCGTGTACAAGGTGGCGATGACCTGGCCGCTGGAACCGCAGGGCATCGAGCGCTTCGCCCGCGGGCTGGAAGACATCCTGGTGGTGGAGGAGAAGAAGGCCTTCATCGAGCGCCAGTTGAAGGAACAGTTCTACAACTGGCCGGATGCCTGGGGCGCGCGCCCGTCCATCGTCGGCAAGTACGACGAGAGCGGCGAGTGGATTCTGCCGTCCACCGGCGAACTCACCCCGGCCACGATTGCCGGCGTGATCGGCCGCCGCCTGCAGCGCTTTCATCGCAGCGAGAAGATCGACGCGGTGCTGGCATGGATGGAAAACAAGGAAGGTGAGCTGGCATTGCCGCGCGCCAACTTCCCGCGCGTGCCGCATTACTGCTCCGGCTGCCCGCACAACACATCGACCAAGGTGCCGGAAGGCAGCCGCGCACAAGGCGGCATCGGTTGCCATTACATGGTGACGTGGATGGACCGCAGCACCGACACCTTCACCCATATGGGTGGCGAAGGTGTGACGTGGGCGGGGCAGGCACCATTCACCGACACCCCGCATATCTTCCAGAACCTGGGTGATGGCACCTATTTCCACAGCGGTTCGCTGGCGATCCGCCAGTCGATTGCAGCAGGCGTCAACATCACCTACAAGATTCTCTACAACGATGCGGTGGCGATGACCGGCGGCCAGCCGGTGGACGGCACCTTGACCGTGCCGCAGATCGCCGCGCAGATGCGCGCGGAAGGCGTGCAGACCATCGCGCTGGTCAGCGATGACATCGACAAGTGGACGGATCCTTCGATCTTCCCGAATGGCGTGAGCTTCCACGACCGCCGTGATCTGGACGCCGTGCAGAAAATGCTGCGCGAGGTTCAAGGCACCAGCATCCTGATTTACGACCAAACTTGCGCCACCGAAAAACGCCGCCGTCGCAAGCGCGGCAAGTTGGTGGATCCGCCCAAGCGCGTCATGGTCAATTCGCTGGTGTGCGAAGGCTGCGGCGATTGTGGCGTGAAAAGTTTTTGCGTGTCCGTGCTACCCAAAGAAACCGAATACGGCCGCAAGCGCGCCATCAACCAAAGTGATTGCAACAAAGATTTCAGCTGCGTGGAAGGCTTCTGCCCCAGCTTCGTCACGGTGCATGGCGGCAAGGTGCGCAAGGGCAGCAAGGTCAATGCCGCTGAGCGTCTGGCCAACTTGCCGGCACCGCAGATTCGCAGTGACCTGTCGCAACCGTGGAATATCCTGATCACCGGCGTCGGTGGCACCGGCGTGGTCACGATTGGCGCGTTGCTGGGCATGGCCGGCCATCTGGAAGGCAAGGGCGCCACGGTGCTCGACCAGACCGGTCTGGCGCAGAAGGGTGGCGCCGTCACCACCCATATCCGCATCGCCAAAACGCCAGCCGATATCCACGCGGTGCGTATTGCTGCGGGTGAAGCCGACCTGGTGCTGGGCTGCGACATGGTGGTGGTGAACGATTATTGGGTGCTCTCCAAAATCCGCCCCGAGCGCAGCAGCGTGGTGATGAACACCTACGAGGCGATGCCCGGCACCTTCACCACCCGCCCGGACATGCAGTTCCCCGCCGCCGATATCGTCAAGGCGGTGAGTACCGCGCTGGGCGGCGGCGCACCGCTGCAAATCGATGCCACCAAGATCGCCACCGCGCTGATCGGCGATGCCATCGCCGCCAATCTGTTCATCCTCGGCTATGCGTGGCAGCAGGGGTTGGTGCCGATTTCATTCGAAGCATTGATGCGCGCCATCGAGCTCAACGGCGCAGCGGTGGAGATGAACAAGACCGCGTTTGCATGGGGCCGCTTGGCGGTGGTGGATCTGCCGGCCGTGATCGACGCCGCCGGCATCGTGCGCAATGCGCCCACCGCCGCCGAAGCGAAGGCACATGTGTTGCCGGTGCTGGGTGCGACCGCCAACGATGCGGGTGAGTCGGGGCTCACCCCGTTCACTGCCGGCCTGCGCGATGGCGATGCGCTGCGCCATGTGCCTGCCACCGGCGCGGGCGAAGCCGCGTTTGCGCCGCTCGACGATGCCCACCTGTCGCGCTCACTGGATGAAGTCATCTCGCGTCGCGCTGCTTTCCTTGCCGACTATCAAAACGCCCGCTACGCCAAACGCTATACCGACTTCGTGGGCAAGGTGCGTGCTGCGGAGTCTGCCAAGGCACCGGGCAGCAGCGATCTGTCGGAAGCGGTGGCCCGCTACTTCTTCAAACTGATGGCATACAAGGATGAGTACGAAGTAGCGCGCCTGTACACCAGCGGTAACTTCCGCAAACACCTGGAAGCGCAGTTTGAAGGTGATTACACATTGAAGTTCCACCTTGCCCCGCCGCTGTTGGCGAAGAAGAATGCGCAAGGCCAATTGGTGAAAAAAGAATACGGCCCATGGGTGTTCACCGCGTTTGGCGTACTGGCCAAGCTGCGCAGCCTGCGTGGCACGCCGCTGGATGTGTTCGGCTACAGCGCAGAACGCCGCAGCGAGCGCGCACTGATTGGCGAGTACGAAACAACCGTCACGGGTCTGCTGGCCAGACTGGATGCCGGCAACGTGGATCTGGCGGCCGATATCGCCAGCATTCCCGAGCACATTCGCGGCTTTGGCCACGTCAAGGAAGCGCATTTGCACAAGGCAAGAACGCGCCAAGCCGAGTTGCTGAAAGCGTGGGACAACCCGTTGCGGGTGGTGCAGGTCTGATCCGAATTCAGCCTGCAGGATCAAGCTGCCGCAGAGGCTTGCACGTGGCATGCAAGCCCCCGCAACCTGGGTCAACGTCGCACCGCGCCGCATCAGCGGCCCGGTGCACTGCTCATTACTCCAGCGCTTTGCCGCCCAGCTTCCAAGTCAACTGCAGGAAGAAGCTGCGGCCAATGCTGTCAAACCACGAGGTGTCGTAGTAGGGGTAATTACCCCAGGTGGCATCCTTCGGCGGCATCTTGTCGAACAGGTTATCGACGGTCAGTGCCAGGCGCAGGTGGTCGTTGATGTCATAGCGTGCACCGGCGTTGAAGCGCCAAGTGGACTGCGTCCATGCGTCGTTGTTGTAGTTCGCCACGCGGCCCAGATAGTTGCCAAACAGGCTGGCACCCCACGCACCCCGGTCCCAAGTGACGCCAAGGTTGGACTTGGTGCGCGGCAAGGTGGTGTCGGCAAAACTGACATCCAGCATGTCTTCGGTGGGGTCACCCGGATACTGCTGGCGGGTATGCCGGCGTGTCCAGTTGTAGTTGCCGCTGAAGCGGAAATTACCGGCAGCGGCAGTCTGCAGCCGATAGTTGGCAGTGACATCGACGCCTGAAGTTTTTTCCTGCGCGATGTTGATCGGTGCAAAGTGCATGCTGACAATGTCGCCGTTGCTGTCGCGAATGGTGCGTGCGATGGCGTCTTGGCAAGTCGGCGAATTGATATCCACGCTGGCGCCGGTATCGGTCTTGCCGAGGCGGCAGTTGGCTTCAGTGATGCGCAAGAAATCGCGATCTTGCACCTGCACTTGGTTGGACACTTGAATGCTGTAGTAATCCACCGCGATATCGAAACTGGCGCTGGGCGACCAAACAAAACCAAGCGTGGCGGATTTGCTGGTTTCCACATCCAAATTGATGTTGCCGGTATAGACGTCGAAGGTGGGTACGTCATAGCCGCCGTCGTCATAGCAATCGGCATCGCTCCAACCGGCTTCCGCCGAACGGCATTGGTAGTAATCGGTAGCGTAGCGGGTGCGGTAGTAATCGTTGGTGGCAAACAGATAGTGCATGTCCGGGGCGCGGAAGCCGGTGCCGTAAGAACCGCGCACCAGCAAGCTGTCCAGTGGGCGCCATTCCAGACCGGCGCTGTAGGTGAACTTGCCCGGATTTTTACCGCCGTAGCTGTACTGGTCGTAGCGACCGGCCACGCTGGCCAGTAGTGAATTCAGCAGCGGCAAGCGCAGTTCGCCGGCCAAGCTCCAGCGGTTGCGGCTACCGCTACCGTCGCCATATTGCGGGCCGTAATAGGCATCGTTGGTCAATGCCAATGGATCGGGGTTGATGCGGTAGGTCTGCCGGCCATATTCCACGACTCCGGCAAAACCGGCATCACCGGCCGGCAGCGTGAACAGCGCAGGGGTATCGAAGGTAAAGCTCAGATTGTCATTGGCGGCCTTCGGACGGAATGTGGACATTGCCGCGATGGAGGCAAATTCCGATTGCGTGATGGGTGTGAACAGGCGTGCCGGATCCGGTGCGTAGATCGCATAGCCATCGGCGTCGTAGCCCAGGCGCGGGCCCAGGAACAATGCGTTGGCGGCAGCGGCCTTGATCCGCGGCATACCGACGTCAGCCTTGTACTGCGAATGGTTGTAAGCCGCTTCCCAGCTCCAGTTTTCACCCCAAAAACCCTTGAAGCCCGTGGTAATGGCGAAGGTTTTCTCGGTCGTGACATTCATGCGGTTTTCAAGGCCGCCGATCTCTTCCGGGGTGAACTGCCGCGACCAGATCTCGTAGTGCCCAGTGTTGGCGTTGTAGAACATCTTGTTGCGGTAGTTGTTGGTCGAGTTTGGATCGTGGAACTCCCAACCCATGTGGTCGCTGGCCACATCGTTGCCATTGGTACCGGTCAACAGCTTGACCTTCTGGTAGCCAAGCTGGAGATCGGCAAACCAGGACAGACTGTCGGAGATGCGATATTCAAACGCGCCATAGACATTGGCGCCGCGGCGTGAATTCTGGATCGTGCGATAGGCAATTGCGCGGTCACTGCCGCAATACGGTTCGCCGTAGCGGTCTGCGGCCAGTACCGTGGTGCCCTCGTTCAAGCCCGACATTGCCTTGCAGTCATCGGCTGGCGCGATGTTGACATCATCATCCCAGTCGTAAAGTTGAGCGGTCAGGCGCGGCAGACGACGGCGTGCGATCGGCGAGTCCAGGGTGGAGTCCTGGTTGCGACGTTGATAGCCCCACAGGGGGCGTTTGTCGATCAGCTCCAAGCCCACGATGCCGGTAAACGCATCGTGCTCGAAGCCGGTGGTCAGGGTCAGATTATGCGATTGGCCACCGCCGTGTTGCGTATCGCCATAGCGGTAATCAATGGTGGTGCCATCGGTGGATTTTTTGAGGATGAAGTTGATCACCCCGGCCATGGCGTCCGAGCCGTACACGGCGGAGGCACTGCCGGTCAGCACCTCGATGCGGTCAATCATGCCCAACGGGATGTTGCCGATATCGGTGAAATTGCTGCGGCTGTTGAGCGGCAGCGGGAAGTCGGCAATACGGCGACCATTGATCAGCACCAAGGTGTGGTTGGGGCCAAGCCCACGCAGATCCACCGCTTGGGCGCCCGGTGTGGATTGCGCGCCGGTAGTGTTCTGCTGGCCCTGCACGCTGCCGCTGTTCTGGCTGAGTGAGCGCAGCACTTCCGGCACGCTGGTGAAGCCGGCCGCTTTGATCTGATCGGCACTGACCACGGTGATGGGAGCCGGGCCCTCCACCTGTGCGCGCGGGATGCGCGAGCCGGTCACCTGCACCGATTGCAGATTGGTGACTGGTGCGTCAGTGGTCGCTTGTGTGGGCTTGGCCGCAGGTGCGGGCTTGGCCGCAGGCGCTGCAGGTTTGGCGGCGGCTGCCGGTACGATCAGGACCGCGCCGGAGGCATCGCGCTGGGCGCGGAAGCCGCTGTTTTTCAACAGCGCATCCAACGCCTGCGGCGAGGCGGTTTGTCCGCTCAGGCCGGCACTGCGTGCGCCCTGCAGCTGATCGGCGCGGTACACCAGTTGGGTGCCGGACTGGCGCGCATACGCATCCAGCGCCGAGGTCAAATCACCGGCGGGAATATCCAGGCGGGGGGAGGTTTGTGCCTGTGCAGCCAGCGCTGCGGTGCAAGCCAGTGACAACAACAGGGCGCGGAGCGGGCGTGATGGTTTCATGACGAACAGTTTCCCCAGGGGCACTCGACATGGTGCCGTTACATAAAGAAGGACGAACGATGATCCGAAATCCCGCCCCATCACGCTCAACGTGATGACAGGGTGATTTGTGTGGGCGTGGTGTCGGCGTGAACCGGGAACCCGGCTTCCAGCAGGCGTACAAAAGTCTCTTCGTTATCCCAGCGGAAGCTGCCGCCAATGCGCAATGCTCCGGCCTCGGCATCGGCAATTCTCAATTTGCGCGTGTTGTAGCGATTGAACTCAGCCACAGCGTCTTGCAGTGGGGTATCCCGGAACACCAGCCAGCCATCGCGCCAGCCCAGCAATTGGCCGGCATCGGCCACGCTCAGGCTGCGCACCAGCACGCTGCCATCATGCACCAGGGCGACGCTGCCGGCCGGAAGCATGGATGACGGAGAGGAATGCCCGTCGGTGCTTGGAGCATCCAGGCGCACAGTGCCTTCGGTGACCACTACGCGCAGATCGTTTTGGTCGCGGCGCACCGAGAAACGGGTACCTACGGCCACTGCACGATAACCACCCACCGCCACCGCGAACGGACGTTGTGGATCTTTGGCTACTTCGAAAATGGCTTCGCCCTGTACCAATGCAACGTCGCGATGCGTACGTGCCAATTGCACATCGATGCGGGTATTGCTGGCAAGGATTGCGTGCGATCCATCTTGCAGCGCTTGGGTGCGGATTTCGCCCACCGCACTGCGATACGACGTGGCATCCACATGGGTGTAATTGCGCCAAGCCCAACTGACCAGCACTGCGCAGCAACCAGCCAATGCGGCCATGCTGGCGACGTGGTGCAGCCGGTTGCGTGAGCGCGCCTGTCGGGTAGCGGGGCGATGCAACACGGCTTGCAACATTTGTTCACGACGACTGCTGGCAGGGGTCTGCCAGAACCCGCGCGGTGGCGGCCCAGCTTGAGTCCAACCTGCCCCCAGTGCTTGCAAGCGGCCAGCTTGTTGCCAGTGCGCCTGCAGCCGGAGCAATGCCACGCGATGCCGGGTATCGGCTGTCAGCCACACATCCAGTGCCTGCGCGTCTGCGGCAGACCATTGCGCGCTGTCACGTTGCGCCAACCAATCCGCAGCGCGGGCCTCGATGTCAGTCTGCGTGGTGCTGAACATCGTCGGAGTTCACGGTGTGGGCAAAAAGCGGGTGAGTGCCAGCTTCCGCAGACAGTGCATCGGCGAGCAGGCGCATCCCCTTGGCAATGTGTTTTTCCACGGTCTTCTCGCTGATTCCAAGACGCTTTGCGACTTCCTTCTGCGGCAGCTCCTCTACCCGGCGCAACCAAACTACTTCGCGGCAACGGTCGGGCAGCTGATCAAAGGCAGTCGCCAATCGATGCAACGATTGGCGGCCGCCACACCAGCGTTCTGGTGACACGTCTTCTATCAGGACGTGCGAAGGGTCGAAATCACCCATCGGCTCGATCGAGACCACCTTGTTGCGGCGCAGGCGGTCGGTCATCAGGTGGCGGGCACTGGTGAACAAGAATGCTTTGGGCTGGGTTGGCAGTCCTTTTGCCGCCGCTTCATACACCCGTGCATACAGCTCTTGGCGTAAATCAGGAACCTCGTCCGGGTGCGACCAATGCCGATGCAGATAGCGCAGCAGGGCCGTCTCGTGGATCAAGATTTGGTTGACGAACCAGTGGTCAAGAGGTGCTTGTGCCATTCCGGCACGATAGCGGATTGCGCGCCCAGTGGGCGGGGGGAAATGCCTGTACCTTCGTCTACTAGGGTATTGCCAATATCAAGAGGGGTGTGACGATGAAGCGATTTGCCGGCTGCGCGATGTTTCTGACAGCCTTGCTGGTGCTGCTGCCCGCGTCCCCATTGCGAGCGGCCAATGTCGATCATTACGTGATCGGGAATGTCAATGCCAAGACCCCCGGCAAGGTGCAGCCAGGCCTGCTGCTGATGGGCGGCGGTGATCGCAATTTTGACGCCATGCATTGGTTCATGAACAAAGCCGGCAATGGCCATATCGTGATTTTGCGGGCATCGTTGGGCGGCCAGATCGGCGAAGAATTCTTCAACAAGGTCGGCGGGATTCAATCGGCGGAAACCTTCGTTTTCAAGGATCGCGAGGCCGCCAGTGATCCCAAGATCATCGCCGCAATCCGGCACGCCGATGGCATCTTCATCGCCGGTGGTGACCAGGCGCGGTATGTGCGTTATTGGCGCGGCACGCCGTTGGCCAAAGCGCTGAACGATCATGTGAAAGCCGGCAAGCCGCTGGGCGGTACCAGTGCCGGTTTGGCGATTCAAGGGGAATACCTGTATGGCGCAATGGACGGCGGCAGTATCACCAGCCCGCGCGCGCTGGCCGACCCGCTGGGGGACAGCAACACGATTGAAACCGGCTTTCTCAATTTTTCTTTGCTGGAAGGCGTGATTACCGACACCCATTTCAGCGAGCGCGCGCGGCTGGGCCGGCTGGTGGCGTTTTTGGCCAAGAGTGAAGAACTTGCCGGCCGCCCGCTGATCGGTTTGGGCGTGGACGAACGCGCCGCAGTGGCGGTGGAGGGCGATGGCACCGCGCGCGTGTACGCCACCGCACGCGGGGCGGGCGTGACCGTGGTGCATGGTGGGTTTAACCGCAAACAGGCCGAAGAACACGCGATGCGCTTGGATCGCCTATGGGCGGTGGGTGCGGATTCGGGCTCAGTCTTGCATCTGCCGACAGGTGAAGTAGAAAAGCCCGCGTTTGCGCGCAACTACGCGGTGCGGGATGGCGTGCTGGTGGCATTGGATACCCCCACGCTGGTGATTCACGGCGGTGCCGGTGTGGAGCCGGGCGATTTGACCCCACAAGAGGAAGACGACGCCCGCAAGGCGATGGAAACCGCACTGCGTGTGGGTTACGCCAAATTGCAGGGTGGCAGCTCGTCGGTAGATGCGGTGACTGCCGCGATCACCGTGATGGAAGACGCCCCGCAATTCAATGCCGGGCGGGGTGCGGTATTCACCCACGATGGGCGCAATGAACTGGACACATCCATCATGGATGGCAGCAGCGGCATGGCTGGGGCTGCGGCAGGTCTGCATCGGGTCAAAAATCCGATCACGCTGGCGCGCGCGATCATGGAGAAATCCAAACACGTGATGATGGTCGGCGATGGTGCCGAAATCTTCGCCAAAGAACAGGGCATCACCTTGGTGGATCCGGCGTATTTCCGCACCGAAAAGCGTTGGAAGGCATTACAAGATGCGTTGAAAGAGGAAGCCAAAGCGCAGGCCTCCAATACTCCGCTGGTGCTGCCGGGCAAGGCGTACTTTGGGACCGTGGGTGCGCTGGCACTGGATGCCAAGGGCAATCTGGCGGCCGGCACATCCACCGGCGGTATGACCAACAAACGCTACGGGCGCGTGGGGGATTCCCCGATCATTGGCGCGGGTACCTGGGCCGATCCCGGCTGCGCAGTCTCCAGTACGGGTTGGGGTGAGTTTTATATCCG
>NZ_CALMPC010000003.1:0-2618 GCF_937872235.1 uncultured Thermomonas sp. | reverse complement strand
ACGCATACGCGGCATTCAGTGGTGTGGTGCTGTCCACCAGCACCAACTAATCAACCCTCAGTAGTGACGTGTTGATCTTGGACCCCGGCTTCGGCCGGGGTTCTTTTTTTGGACGCATACAACGTGCAGTCACTGCACGATCCCGCCAGGCTGGTGGGATCTTGTGTTGCGCCAGCAGAGCTCAGCCCAATGGTTCGAAGCGGTTGGCTTCCACGTTTTTGCGCACTTTCAGGGGGTCCCAAATACGCCCGTTCATGGCGATATACACGCCACTGGGAAGCGATTGCACCGCGCCAATCGCGCAACCGATATTGAATTCGGCATCCGAGCCGCGAAAGCGCGCCGGGCTGAGCGCACCAGTCATCACGATGGTCTTGTCGGGGATGCTTTGCAGCACTTTGCCGGTGGCCACCATCGAGTCGGTGCCGTGAGTCACCAGCACATGCCGGGTGGGCTGGGCGGCAATGGTGGCGCGGATCAGTTCGCGGTCGGCATCGGTGATGTGCAGCGAATCCTTGCGCAGGATCGGAATGACGCTGAAGCGGAAGGTGACCCCCAGCTCGCGCAGGATCATGCCGATTTGCGGGTCACCAATCTGGTAGTCCGACTTGTCGTCGAAGTAGATCTTGTCGATGGTGCCGCCGGTGGTGACGATCAGTAAATTGTCCATAAGCCCATTTTCCGACAAAACGGCTGCGCTTACAGCATCGGCGACGTCATTTCCAACAGCGCCAATAACGGATTGAGCAGTGCGCCATAGGCCAGCGCACGGGCTGCAGTGGCGCGCAGGGGTTGCCGCACTTGCGCGGCGCTGGCCGTGCGGACGCTGCGTGGGCTTTCATGGAAGGCGAGGCAAACCGGATCGAATAGCAGCCCGCAATGCGCCAACAGTGCGCGGATCTGCGGTTCCGGCGCATCCAGCAGGGCTTCGTAATGCTGCAAATGGATGCGGGTCGGGTCGCGTTCGCGGAAGCGATCCATCGCATGTTGGCAGTGTTGCATGTAGGTTGCGATATCAGCCAAGGTGTTGGCGAAATGTGGTTGGCTGTAGAACTGCTGCTTGAAGCACGACCACGCGGTTTCCAGCGGGTCGCGGCGGGTCTCGATCACGGTGGCACCGGGCAGCATGGCGCGCAGGATGCCGGCGTGTTTCCAGTTGTCCGGTTGCTTGTCGGTCATGCGCGGGTGGTGTTTGCGCCAGCGTGCGGTGCGCTGCAGGTAGGCCTGGCCAAGGCGCTGCCAATCCTGTGCACTGGCTTGCGGCACCCATTGTGGGTACGGCATGCCGCGCCGCTGGGATTCTTGTTGCAGCACGATGCCCAAATCCGGCAATTCACTGGCCCCTTCCACATCAGGGTGTGCAGCGAGGATTTGCTCGAACAAGGTCGAGCCCGAGCGGGGTAGCCCGACGATGAAAATGACCTCCTCACCCAAGTGCGGATCCACCGGTGCGGGCAGCTGTTGGCTGGTTGCCAGGGCCTGCTCCACAAAGCGCGTGAAGGCATCTGCGCTCCACGGTGTCAGCCGCTGTTGCAGCGCATTGGCCGCGGAAAATGCTGCCAGCGCGGCGCTGTGCTGGCCACGGTCTTCTTCCAATTTGCCCAGCGCATGCCCCATCGCAACCTTGTCGGTATCGGCACTCTCGCGACGCTGCAGTTGCGTGCGCAGGGCGCGGGCATCGGTCTCGGTCAGTGCCACGGTTTTGATATTGGACAGCCCGCGCCACGCATCGCCACAGGCTGGATGCACGGCCAGCGCGGCGCGATAGTGCTGTGCCGCCTCGTCAAAGCGGCCGGCATGCACCAATGCATCGCCCAGCAAAATCCTGGGTGGCAGGGCTTGCGGGGCCAGTGCAACGCCCTGGCTGAGGGCGGCAATCGCTGCATCGGTATTGCCCAGTTGCTGATGATTGCGGCCCAGGTTGAACCACGCCATCGCATGCTTGGGGTCCAGCGTGGTGGCGTGTTGCCAACAGGCCAGCGCGGCGTCGATATCGCCCAATGCTGCCTGCACGCTACCCAGGTCGCTATGCAGTTGGGCATCGTCGGGGCGGATGCGCAAGGCCTGTTGCAAGCTGGTCTGCGCCAGCGCCGGGCGGCGCGTTTGCAATTGCACGATGGCCAGATAGCGCAGCGGCTCGGGATGGTTTGCCGCCTGTTGGCAGGCTTGCAGCAGCAGGGATTCGGCACGGCGTGGGTCGCCATCACGCAAGGCGCGTGCACCGGCATGCACCGTGGCGATGATGGCCTGCGGCAGGCCTGCCATGCGCGGGTCGATATTCACGGCGCAGCCTGCTGCTTGGCGCGACGGGCGCGGTAGCCGGGCAGGCAGGCGGCATGGATCACCAGCAGCGCCAGCAAGGTTTCAGCCGCGGCCCAGCCGCGGCTGGCGGGGGCGGCCCATAGCAACATCACACCATGACTGAACCACAACAGTGCAAACACTGCGGCGATAAAGCCAATGCGTGGCCACTGGCGCAGGGCCCCCAGCGCAAGCAAGACCGGCGGGGTGGCAAATGCCAGCAGCCCCGCCAGCGGTTGCGCATGTTGCAGTGACCAGACGCCGTACATCGCCGCCAACGCCAGTAGTGCGGTGGCCAGATAGCGTGCGCTGGTCAT
>NZ_CALMPC010000002.1:0-83930 GCF_937872235.1 uncultured Thermomonas sp. | reverse complement strand
CAACGTGACCTGCCCCCATTAGCCATACCAGCCGTTACTGGGCGTGCGAATAGGCAGGCAAGGCCTACTGATAACTTCCGAGTTGCGTGCCTTCAGTCCGTCGTCGCCACCGGCAAGTGCAAGGTGGCGATGTAGCGGCCGTTTTCGATGCGCGATTCCACCCGGCCGCGGCCGTCGGTCATGGCGTGGACGCGCTCACGGGTAGAGCTTAGGCCCACGGCATGGCCATCGCTGCGCACACCGGTGGTGGGCAAATCATTGGCCACGATGACTTCAACCGTATTGGCGCTGTGTCGCACCAGAACATCCAGCTGGCCGCCAGCAGGCAGCCGTTCAATCCCGTGGCGAATCGCGTTTTCGACCAGGGGTTGAATGGAGAGTGACGGCACCGTGATGGCGGGTACATCAGCTGGCACTTGCCAGTTCAAGCGCAGACGATCGCCGAAGCGAAGCTGTTCGATTTCCAGATAGCGATGAGCCAGCGCCAATTCTTCGGCTAATGGAATAAGTTGTGGCCCGCGTAATGCGCTGCGAAACAAGTCCGCCAGATCCAGCAGTACACGCTCCGCAGCATCCGGCTGGGCATGCACAAGTGCGGCCCCGGTATTGAGTGTGTTGAATAGAAAATGCGGCCGAATACGTGCCTGCAAGGCTTCCAGTTCCAATTGTTTGGCGCGTACCGCCAGCTGCCGCGAGCGCCAATAGTTTTGGTAGGTCAGCAAACCAATCAGGCCCACCACCACGGCCAATGCCAGAATACGCAAGACAAATTCATTGCGCGATTCTGCGGCATTCCCACTCATGCCCAGCACGCTCCATGCGGCGGTGGCGACCAGCAGGCTCATGCCAAGAAACAAGGCGAGGCACACCCACGCCATGCGCAGAGGCGGCAGCTTGCCAATCGGCTTGCGCAGCAAGAATAGTGTGCACAACGTACCCAGCACCACCCACTGCACACCTAGCGAGGCCAGTCCAAACTGCACCAGTCGGTCACCGCTATGGGTGGGTGCCAATGCCAGTAGTGCTGCCAAGGCTTCACCACTGAGCACCACTGCCATCAAGGCGGGTGGTCGCCATAGCGCAGCCAGTGGGTCAGTGTGGGTGATCATGTAGGCAAGGGTAGCCGGGAATGCGCGCCAGCGGTAAACCGCAACCGCAGTCCCCGCAACGCATGCGTTTAGCCGGTACTGATGCGCAGTTGAATCCCCAGCCCCAGCATGTCGTCGGGCTCGCTTTCCAAGTCGGCGCGCAGCAAGGGATGGCCTTGCAGCCAGCGCTTGTCGATACGCAAGGTCAAGAGGTCGTCCTTGGCTTTCAATTGCAGCATGGGTGGCAATTCATCCCCACGTGCACGATGTAACAACACGGCAAGCCGCAACAGGGCAGCACTGCGGCGGGCATTGGCCAGCAGCCGGTCGGGGATGGCTTCAAACGCCGATTTCGGGATGCTGCGGCGATGGGTACGCACCAGTGCGGCAAGAAAGCGTTGGCCTTGCTGCGAAAAGCCGACGATATCGGAATTGGCCAGCACATAAGCGCCATGCGTGTGGTAGCCGCTATGCGCAATGGCCAGTCCAATTTCATGCACACAGGCGGCACGTGACAACATCGCGCGATCATCACTGGTCAGTTGCCATGCACTAGCCACTTGATCGAACAGCAGTAGCGCCGTGTGACTCACCCGTTGCGCTTGCGCAGGATCCACGCCATAGCGATGCATCAGTGCACTCACGGAAACATCACGCGGATCATCAGCGCCACCACGGCCCAGCAAGTCATACAGCACACCTTCGCGCAACGCTGCCTTGCTGACTTGCAAACGATCAATCCCTAATGTGGCAAACAGTGCCTCCAATACCAATACGCCACCCGCGATGATCGGGCGACGATCGTCTGACAGGCTAGGCAGATCAATGCTGCCGATGCTCTCGGCCTGCAGCAGACGATCGCGGATCTGCGCGATGGCCTCTGCGGTGATTGAGCCCTTGGTCAACTTCATGGCCACACAAATATTGCCAATGGCCTTGTGTGTGCCGGAAGTGCCGATGGCTTCATCCCAGCCCAGTTGCCGATAGGTAGCAGCAAATTGCTGCATCTGCGCACTAATCTCGGTCAGTGCGCTGTTCCAGCGCTTGCGTGACAGCTTGCCGCCATCAAAAAACCGCCGGGTACTGGCAATGCAGCCCACTTGCAGGCTTTCGCGCTCCAGTGGTTCGAAGCCACGGCCGATGATGCATTCGGTGGAGCCCCCGCCGATGTCGATAACCAACCGCTTTTGACCCTCTTGCGGGGGTTGTTCGTGGGCAACACCAAGATACACCAGGCGCGCTTCTTCGCGCCCTGAAATCACGTCGATAGTGTGGCCCAAGGCGGCTTCGGCGGGGACCAAAAAAGAATCCGGCGAACGCAATTGCCGCACGGTATTGGTGGCCACCACACGCACATGGCGCGGCGGGATATTGGCAATACGCTGCCCAAATCGGGACAGGCTGGCCAAGGCACGCTCGCGCACTGCAGGGGCCAAGCCACCCAGTGCGTTCAAACCTTCGGCCATGCGTACGGTTTCGCGCAGCCGATCCACCACGCGCAGTTGGCCCAATACGCATTGCGCCACCACGATGTGAAAGCTGTTGGAGCCCAAATCCACGGCAGCCAAGAGGTCACCATCACGTGGAGTGATGGCGGTGTCGGGCAGGCGCGAAGTCATGCGTGTATTCATGCGGCCGCTATTGTCGCTCACACGTACAAATCTTCCAGCAAGGACAGTTGTGCCGAGAATGGCGCTTCATCCGGACCGGGTGTGCAACGATGGTAGTGACCATCGGCTCCCATCTGCCACGCATTCTGATTGTCGGCAAGGTAGTTCAACAGGCCTTCGCGATACACGCGCTCGGCCAGCTGCGGGTCAAGGATGGGGAACGCGGTTTCCACCCGGCGTAGCAGATTGCGTTCCAACCAGTCGGCGGAGGAGCAATACAGCTCCGGGTTGCCGTCGTTACCAAACCACCACACGCGATGATGTTCCAGAAAACGGCCGACCACCGAGCGCACCCGGATGTTATCCGACACACCGGCAATACCCGGGCGCAATGCGCACGCGCCGCGCACGATCAGGTCGATTGCAACCCCCGCTTGCGAGGCCTCGTACAGTGCGCGCACCACTTGCGGCTCATTGAGGGCATTGATCTTGGCGATGATGCGCCCGGGCTTGCCGGCTTGCGCCAATGCGGCTTCGCGGGCAATCCGTTCCAGCACACCCTTGTGCAGGGTGAACGGGGATTGCAGCAAGCGGGCCAGCGTTAATGGTGCAGCCAGCCCTGACAATTGCTGGAAAATCAGGTGCACATCATTGCCAATTTGCGGGTTGGCGGTCATCAGGCTGAAGTCGGTATAAGCGCGCGCGGTGCCGCTGTGATAGTTGCCGGTGCCCAAATGCACATAGCGCTGCAGCAGCGGGCCTTCGCGGCGCACGATTAACAACATCTTGGCGTGGGTTTTGTAATTCACCACCCCGTACACCACCTGTACACCGGCATCTTGCAAGCGGTCGGCCAAGCCCAGGTTGGCCTCCTCGTCAAAGCGCGCGCGCAACTCCACCACTACGGTCACGTCTTTGCCATTGCGTGCTGCCTGGATCAATTGATCCACGATCAGAGAATCCTTGCCGGTGCGGTACAGGGTTTGCTTGATCGCCAGCACATCCGGATCGTGCGCGGCTTGTTGGATAAGCTCCAACACCGGAGTGAATGCATCGAATGGATGATGCAACAGGACATCACCTTGCCGAATGGCGTCGAACATGCAATCCACATCCCGCAGCAGCCGCGGCTGGAATGGGCGGAACTTCAGCTCCGGGCGCTTGACCAGGTCATACACCTGCACCACGCGGTTGAGGTTGACCGGGCCATTGATTTTGTACACCGCATTGGCCGGCAGCTCGAAATTGGCCAATAGCGAATCCACGACGTCTTGCGGGCATCGCTCGTCGATTTCCAGCCGCACCGCACGCAGGTAGCCACGCCCCAGCAATTCATCACGCAGCGCCAGCGCCAGATTGTCCATATCGTCCTCATCGACGATGAGTTCGGAATTGCGGGTCACCCGGAACTGATGCGCGCTTTTGACATGCATGCCAGGGAACAATTCGCGCACGAATTCTGAAAGCACCGAGCTGAGGAAAACGAAGTCATGCAGCGCATCGCCATCGCCATCGGCATCGGGAAGGCGGATGATGCGTGGCAGTGAACGCGGCGCGCGCACGATGGCCAAGTGACCCTCGCGGCCGAATGCATCGCGGCCTTCCAGCAGGACTACCACATTCAACGATTTGTTGAGGATCTTGGGGAACGGATGCGCCGGGTCCAGGCCCAGTGGCGAGAGTACCGGCATGATTTCGTCGATGAAGTATTGGCGCAACCATGCGCGCTGTTCCGTAGTCCATTGCTCACGCTGCAGCAAACGAATCCCGGCCTCCGCCAGTGCTGGCCGCAGCTCGTCATAAAAGCATCGGTATTGCGCAGCCACCAGCTCGGCGGCACGTTCGTGGATGCGATTCAACAACACCGAAGGATCGAGCCCGTCCATGCCGGCGGGCAGGCCGAATTCCACCGCGTGGCGGACGGCACCGCCGCGAATTTCGAAAAATTCATCCAGATTGGTGCAAGAAATGCACAAGTAGCGCAGACGCTCCATCAGCGGCACGGCGGGGTCTTGCGCCTGCGCCAATACCCGGAAATTGAAATCGAGCTGGCCCAATTCGCGGTTGGCATACAGCGCCGAATCGCGCAGGGGCAGGATAGTGCTGTCGCTGGTCATCGGGATGTCCGGGCATAGGTAAGGGGCTTGCGTGCCAATACGCGATCAGCATCAAAACGGCAGACAAATTGGCTGCCCTTGTTGAGTTCACTGGTAATACACAGGCGCGCGCCGTGCAGGCCCAGCACATGCTTGACGATGGCCAGCCCCAACCCGGTGCCACCACTTTCGCGGGAGCGGCTGTTGGAGACACGATAGAAGCGTTCGGTCAGGCGCGGCAAGTGTATGGCGGCAATTCCATGGCCAGTGTCGTGGACGCCCAGGCTGACCCCGCCGTCGGTCTCGTGCGCAAACCGCAAGGTAATCATGCCACCATCGGGGGTGTAACGCACTGCGTTGCTGACAAGGTTTGAAAATGCGCTGTGCAGTTCTTTGTTGGCACCCCGCAGATCCACCTGCGCGGTGTCTTCCAGCACGATGTGATGGCGGCCCTGGCTGAGGGCCTCGGCTTCACGTACCAGGCCGGCCAGCAGGGGCGCCATTGCGACAACTTCATCTTGTAACCCCTCGCCCGCATCCAGACGTGAAAGCGTCAACAGGTCTTCCACCAGTCGAGTCATCCGCAAAGATTGCCGGCGCATTTCTTCCAGAATCGGCGCCCACTGCGGGTCGTCACCTTCGTCCAACATTTCCAGATAGCCATGCACCACGGTCAGCGGCGTGCGCAGTTCGTGCGAGACATTGGCCACAAAGTCGCGCCGCATCTGTTCGACACGCATGGTGTTGGTGATGTCGCGGGCAATCAGCAGCCAGAAGTCTTCCGAATACGGCAGCAGGCGCAGATGCAGGCGCAGCTCGGGGTTGGCCGGCGAGGGCGCGTCCGTCATGGGCTCGGCATTGCGGCCTGCAGCCAGCCACGGTGCCATCGGCAAGTCTTTGAGCGCGCTGGCCACCGGGGCGTTGCGATGCAGTGGATGCTGCAGACCCAGCAAAGTGGTGGCCGCAGCGTTGAACCACAGGATGCGTTGTTGATTGCGATCCACCACCACGACCGCATCGGGCAAAACGTCGGCGGCGGCGCGATAGGTGCGCAACATAGCCAGCAGGCGTAATTTGCGAGTACGCATTTCCATCTGGCCGCGATACAGCAATTGATCCAATTGATTCCAGACGCCTTGGCCTTGCTTGGGTTCAAGCCGGCGGCGCGCAGTCAGCCGTTGTTGCACGCCATGCAGCTTCCAATAATGCCAAGCCACCACGCCGAGTGAGGCGACGGTCAGGGCTGGCCACGGGTGATCGATGAGCAGCCCCATCAGCAGCGCAACCAGCAGGACGGCTGCGAGCTGGGACAGTGTGCGAAACCAGGCATTGTCGAAAGTGGAGGGCATGCGCCGAGTATCCGTTTTTATCGCATCCCCTGCATATGGGGAATGCTGGTTACACGGCAGTCGAGAACCGGTAGCCGGCACCGCGCACGGTTTGCACCATTGCATCCAGGCGGTGCGGCTCCAGGGTTTTGCGCAAGCGGCGGATATGCACATCCACCGTGCGTTCTTCCACGTACACGCTGCCGCCCCACACGTGATCGAGTAACTGGGTGCGGGTATAGACGCGTTCGGGATGGGTCATGAAAAAATGCAGCAGCCGGTACTCGGTGGGGCCCATCGGGATCGGTTGCGCCGTGCCAGCCTCGTCGGCAAACACCCGGTGTGCTGCGCCGTCAATGCGCAGTGCGCCGACTTGCACGCTGCCATCTTCGTCATCCTCGCGTGATCGCCGCAAGACCGCTCGAATTCGCGCCAGCAATTCGCGTGCAGAAAATGGCTTCACCACATAGTCATCGACCCCGGCTTCCAGCCCGCCAACGCGGTCGTTCTCCTCGCCGCGTGCGGTCAGCATGATGATCGGGATGGCGCGGGTAGTGGCGTCACGCCGCCAGCGTCGTGCCAGTTCCAGCCCGCTGCTGCCGGGCAGCATCCAATCGAGCAGGATCAGGTCGGGCACGCGCTCTGCAATGCACTCCTGGGCTTGCCGGCCATCGGCGGCACAGATCGGAACGAAATCTCCCTTGCGCAAGGCAAAGGCCAGCATGTCGCGGATCGCAGGCTCGTCTTCAACAATCAGGATGTGCTTTTGCATGAGCGAGAGGACGTGTCCAGTCAGATGACCCAGCCATTACACGACGGATTCGTGACAGTTTGGTGACGTTGTCACCTTGCGATGACCGAAGCCCCCCAGCTCAGCTTGCCACCACGCACTTCTTCGTCATGCACGCCCTGGCGACGGAGTTCCAGTACGGTGGGGGTGATGGCGGCGATACGCGCATCGACGCGCGCACGCGCGTAGTAATCCAGGGCCTGGTTTTTCTTCAGATTATTGAGCTGCACCAGTGCCTGCTCCGGGCGGCCAGATAAATAGGCGGCTTCGGCCCAGGCTTCACCGGCACGCGCAGGATCGCCAGCAATTTCGTTGGCGCGCGCATAGGCCTGCTGGAACGGCAGGTCGTTGCTGGCATTACCCAACAGCGGGCGCAGCACAGCCACGGCGCGTTGCCCGGCAGCATGGGTGTTGCGCTCCCCCAGCAGGCGCGCATAACTCAGCGCCAGTGCGCGATGGGTGGGCATGCGTGCCAGCATCGATTCGAAGCGGCGGTCGGCTTCAGCCGCCTTGCCGGTATGCGCCTCGGTTTCTCCTAGCGCAATTTGCAGCCACAAATTGTTGGGGTGGGCCTGCGCTAGCGGCGTGAGCTCCTGCAGCGCATCGCTATTCTGGCCGATCAGTTGATGGGCCAGCGCCAAGCCATAGCGCTGGGATTCATTGAGTGGCTGCTTGGCCCGCATCTGCTGATATTCGCGGATCGCCTGCATTGGGGTGCTGGCGCTGAACACCCGCAGTCGCTCGCGTGCCCAGCCGTAATCACCGGTATCGCCGCGCACTTGTCGGGGATTGGATGGCAGGGTGAGTTGCATGCCAGCAGGGAGCAGTGGATTGTTGCCGGGCAGTGCCGTAGGCGTGTTCTTCAAGTTGGCTTCCAGCTTGGCGGCGCGTTCACGCGCTTCGCTGATGCGGGCCAGTGTGAGCGGGTGGGTTTGCAGATAGCCGGGCACCGCGGCACGCTCGTCGCCTTGATTCATCCGCACCACACCTTGCAGGGTTTGGAAGAAGTCGGCCATGGCTTCCGGGTTGTAGCCGGCGTTGGCCAGGGTGCGAATACCAATGCGATCGGCTTCGGCTTCGTTGTCGCGGGTGTAGTCGATCTGGCGTTGTTGCAGCAGCCCCATGCCGGTCATCAAGGCAGCCGAGGTGGCATCACCAGTGGAATTGCCGCCGGCTTTTTGCGCGGCGATGATCGCGCCCAAGGTGGCCAGCAGGATGGGCAGGCTCTCGCGCTGGGCTTTTTCTGCTCCGCGCAGAACGTGCTGCTGGGTGACGTGGGAGATTTCATGGGCCAGCACGCCGGCCACTTCGTCCTCCTCGTCAGCTGCCAGAATCAACCCGGAGTTCACCGCCACATAGCCACCCAAGGTGGCAAAGGCGTTGATCTGGCGTTCGCGCAGCAAAAAGAAGGTGAACGGTTGCTGCGGTTTATTACTGGCAGCGGCCAGCCGCTGCCCGACATCGTTCAACCAACCGTCCAGCAGCGGGTCATCCAGCACATAACCTTCGTGGCGGAGTTGGGCCAGCACCATCGCGCCGTATTCGGCCTGTTTGGCGGGCGACAGCACGCTGCCAGCCGAGGAGCCGATATCCGGCAGGCTGCGATCCTGTGCGGCGGCACCGGCGGTGATGGCAAGCGCACAAGCAAAGGCGATGGGCAGTAGGCGTGGTTTCATGCGGACAGCATGCAGCTTCGGGCACAGTTTGGGGTGAATGCGGCTTGAGCAACTGGAAATTTGCGCAACAATCCCCATATCCGACACCGATCCCGTCCAGATGTTCCGGAGCCCCCATGAGCGCCACCGAATTACCGACCGTCACGATCTACAGCACCGCCGTGTGCCCGTATTGTGTGATGGCCAAGAACTTCCTGAAAAGCAAAGGCCGCGAGTGGGTGGAAGTGCGCGTGGACGCCGATCCAGCCGAGCGTGAAAAGATGGTGGCGCTGACCCGCCGCACCAGCGTGCCGCAGATTTTTGTGGGCGATGTGCATGTGGGCGGCTATGACGACATGATGGCGCTGCAGCGCGCAGGCAAGCTCGAACCGCTGCTGGAGGGCAAGCCCGCATGAGCAGTGCCGATGATCGGGTGAAGCAGTTCACCGAGTTTCGCCAGCGCATGAATCAGCGCATCCTGGACGAGCCCAACCAAGTGGTGCGGCGCTTTTTCGCGCTGGATACGCAGACCTATCAGGCCGGCGCATTGGACGTCAAAACCAAGGAATTGATGGGGCTGACGGCCTCGATGGTGCTGCGCTGCGATGACTGCATCAGCTACCACGTGGCGCAGTGCAAGGAAGCGGGTGTCAGCCGCGAGGAAATGTTCGAAGCGTTCTCGGTGGGCTTGGTGGTGGGCGGTTCCATCGTCATTCCGCATCTGCGGCGGGCGGTGGATTTTCTTGATCAGTTGGAGCAAGGCGAAGCCGCTGCGCCGGACGTTCACGACCATGGCTGAACCCTTGCCGCCATACGCCGCAGCACGGCATCTGCCATAATTGGCAGTTATCTAGCCCCCACTGATCCCACGCCAGGTGCGCGGGATCGCTTGCGATTTGGAAAACGACAATGACAACGATCACGGTGATTCGCGGCGACGGTATCGGCCCGGAAATCATGGATGCCACCTTGCACGTGCTGGATGCGATGCAGCTGGGTTTGACCTACGAAGACGCCGACGCCGGCATGGTGGCGTTGGACAAGCATGGCGAGCTGCTGCCGCAGGCCACCATGGATTCGATTCGCAGGAACAAGATCGCGTTGAAGTCGCCGTTGACCACGCCCGTTGGCGGTGGGTTTTCTTCGATCAATGTAGAGCTGCGCAAGCGCTTTGACCTGTACGCCAATGTGCGCCCGGCCAAGTGCTTCCCGAATACCAAGTCGCGTTTCAGCAGCGGTGTGGATCTGATCACCGTGCGTGAAAACACCGAGGGTGCATACATCGGGGAAGGCCAAGAGGTCTCGGCCGATGGCGAAACCGCCGTGCTGACCCAGAAGGTGACGCGCAAGGGCTCCGAGCGCATCGTGCGCTACGCCTTCGAGTTGGCGCGCAAAACCGGCCGCAAGAAAGTCACGATCGTGCACAAGGCCAATATCCTGAAATCGACCTCGGGCCTGTTCTTGAAGACCGCGCGCGAAGTGGCTGCACACTACCCCGACATCGAGTGCAATGAAATGATCGTGGACAACACCTGCATGCAGTTGGTGATGCGTCCCGAGCAGTTCGACATCATTTGCACCACCAATTTGTTCGGCGACATCATTTCCGACCTGTGCGCCGGTTTGGTGGGCGGTCTGGGGCTGGCCCCGGGCGCGAATATCGGCACCGACGTGGCGATCTTCGAAGCCGTACACGGCTCCGCACCGGACATCGCCGGCAAGGGCGTGGCCAATCCCTGCGCCTTGCTGCTGGGTGCCTGCCAGATGCTGGATCACCTCGGTCAACCGGAGCAGGCCATGCGCCTGCGCGATGCCATCATCGCGACCTTGGAAGCCAAGGATTCGCTGACTCCAGACCTGGGCGGTAGCGGCAATACGATGGGCTTTGCAAAGGCGATTGCAACGCGGTTATAAGTGGCCCTGGTGCGTGCCGGACACGTCGCCACCAACAGCAAAAAAGGGCACCGCATGGTGCCCTTTTTCGTATCCGGCAACATGGATGCGTCAGTTGCGCGATTGCAATTTGCCCAGCAGGCGCAGAATTTCCAGATACAGCCATACCAAGGTCACCAGCAGACCAAATGCGGCGTACCACTCCATGTACTTGGGCGCGCCTTGTTCTACGCCTTGTTCGATGAAGTCGAAATCCAGTACCAGATTCAGCGCGGCCACGATCACCACGCCCACGCTGAACAAAATACCAATCGTGCTGGAGCCGTTGATGAAGCTCATGCCGTGGAAGCCAAACAGGTTCATGCCCAGCTGTGCCAGATACAGCAGCGCAATCCCGCCGGTGGCGGCCACTACACCCAGTTTGAAGTTTTCGGTGGCCTTGATCAGTCCACTGCGATACGCCAGCAGCAGGGCCGCCAAGGTGCCAAAGGTCAGCCCCACCGCTTGCAGCACGATGCCGGGGTAGCGCAGCTCGAACATCGCCGACGCCGCGCCCAGGAACAGGCCTTCCAGCACCGCATACACGGGCGCAGTGAACATCGCCCATTCTTTTTTGAAGATGGTGATCAGCGCCACCACAAAGCCGCCAATCGCGCCGCCCCAGACATACGGCATGATCGCCCCGGGGTTGCCGGCCGCCATTGCGCTGGAGAACTGCGACCAGCTGAACAACGCACCGGTCAGGCACAGCACCAGCAACAGTGCAGTCTTGTTGACGGTGCCGTTGAGGGTCATCGCCCCGGCATCACCGCGCACCACGGTGCCGCTGCCAAGGTCGAGGAAGGTATTTTCGGAAAGGGCGGGGTTGCCGCTGCGCATGGCGTCGATCCTGTCAAGATCCGGCGGAATGCCGTCCTTGCAGGATAGCCCGTTGCACGCTGGTGCGAAAGGCGGGACTCGAACCCGCACGCCTTGCGGCACTGGAACCTAAATCCAGGGCGTCTGCCAATTCCGCCACTTTCGCGAGCGCGCATTGTAGCTGGCAATGCGCAGTTTTTCTGCTGCTGTGGTGCAGTGGGTCAGTCTTTGTCCAGCAATACCAGCACCGCGCCGGTACCCCCCTGTTTGGCTGGCGGTGAGTGAAACGCCAGCACATCGGCACGCTGGCGTAGCACGCGATCCACCAAATTCTTGAGCACCGGCAGGCGTTCTTCGGAATTGCGGCCTTTGCCATGGATGATGCGCACGCAGCCCACCCCATGCAGTCGGCAATCGCGCAGGAATTGACGCAGCAGGGTTTCCGCCGAATGCGCCGGCAAGCCATGCAGATCCAGTTCTTCCTGCGCGGCGTATTCGCCGCGAGCCAGCTTCTTCAATATTTGCGGGTTGATTGCATCGCGCCGAAAGCGCAACACATCACCTGTTTCCAGACTGGACAGCAGGATGTGCTGCAATTCGTTGCGTGCGGCAGCCTCATCTCGACGTGCCATATGCGCGGCGGGTTTGGGCTTGGGCGCAGACGGTGGCGGCGTTGCGGCGGGCAGGACGCGGACATGGCCACGATTGACGCCGATGGCATCGCGAAACAGGCTGGCATCGTCACGGTCGTCGGTAGTTGGCGGAGCTTTGCGCATGCGTGCACAGGGTACCGCGAAGCGGCGACGGCATCTTGTATCATGGCCACATGCAGACAGTGTTGATGACGTGATGCGGGTATTGGTCAGCAATGATGATGGCGTTGACGCCCCGGGCATCCATGCATTGGCGCGCGGCCTGCGCGATGCCGGCCATGAGGTGTTGGTGGTGGCCCCCGACCGCGACCGCAGTGGTGCCAGCAATTCGCTGACGCTGGATGCACCGATTCGGGTGGTGCAATTGGATGCCTGTACCTGGAAGGTGTACGGCACGCCAACCGACTGCGTGCATGTGGCGGTGACCGGCATGTTGGAGACCTTGGGGTTGGTGCCGGATATCGTGGTGTCGGGAATCAACACGGTCGCCAACCTGGGGGATGACGTGATTTATTCGGGCACGGTGGCCGCGGCGATGGAAGGGCGCTTCCTTGGCCTGCCATCGGTGGCAATGTCACTGGTCAGCAATAGCCACCAAGGCCAACATTACGAGAGTGCGGCGCGTGCGGCGGTGGCGATCATCGCCCGCTTGCGCAGTGACCCACTGCCCGCATCCACCATTCTCAATGTCAATGTGCCGGACCTGCCGTGGGATCAAATCCGTGGGTTTGAAACCAGCCGCTTGGGGCAGCGACATCGTGCCGAACCCTGCCAATCGCAACAAGACCCACGCGGTCGCCAGTGGTGGTGGATTGGTGCTGCCGGCGATGAACAAGATGCCGGGCCGGGGACGGATTTTCATGCGGTGCGCAGCGGCTATGTGGCAATCACCCCGATCCATGTTGACCTGACGCGCTATCAAGCCTTGGAGCAGGTGGCCGGCTGGGTGGGGGGCTTGTCGGCTTGCATGGAGTCGTCGGCATGACGGTGCGTTTGCGCCTGCACCCGGCAGACGTGGGATCAGGTTTGACCAGCCAGCGCGTGCGCGATCGTTTGATTGAGGATCTGCGCAAGATGGGCATTGTCGATGAGCGCGTGCTGAATGCGATTCGTACGGTGCCACGGCATCAATTCGTGGACGAAGTATTGGCTACGCGGGCGTACGAAAACAATGCCTTGCCGATTGGTTTCGGGCAGACCATTTCGCAGCCGTATGTGGTGGCGAAAATGACCGAAGCGCTGCTGCAATGCGCGCCCAGGCGCGTGTTGGAAGTGGGTACCGGCTCTGGCTATCAGGCTGCAGTCCTGGCCGCGCTGGGGGTGCAGGTATACACCGTCGAGCGCATCGGCGAGCTATTGCGCACGGCGCGCAAACGCTTCCGCGGGCTGGGCCTGCAGGTGCGCAGCAAGCATGACGATGGCCGCATTGGTTGGCCGGAAGAAGCGCCATTCGACGGCATCATCGTGACCGCCGCCGGGCCGGCGTTGGTGGATGCGCTGATCGACCAATTGGCGGTGGACGGTGTGTTGGTGGCCCCGGTTGGGCCGGCAGCCAATCAATCACTGCTGTGTCTGCGCAAGCAGGCCGATGGCGGCATCGAACAACATGATTTGGGGGCGGTGGTGTTTGTGCCCTTGTTATCCGGGATGACCGATTGATGAAAATTTTCGGGCCGATGTACCAGCGTGCATTGGGGTGGTCGCGGCATCCCCGCGCGCCGGCATTGCTGGCGGGGTTGAGCTTCGTTGAAGCCATCGTGTTTCCGGTGATGCCGGAGGTCATGTTGGGACCGATGTGTCTGGCACAACCCAAACGCGGGTTTCGATTTGCCAGCATCAGTTTGCTGTTCTCGTTACTGGGTGCGGTGGTTGGTTATTTGCTCGGCCACTTCGCGTACGAGGCGGTCAAACCGGCACTGGCGGCGCTGGGCTGGCTGGACAAGATCGATGCGCAGGTCGCACATCTGCGGGAGGTGGTGGCGCAGTCACCGTGGAAGGCGTTTTGGCTCTTGGTGCTCGGCGGGTTTGCGCCGATCCCGATGAAAGTATTCACTTGGGCCAGCGGAATTGTGGGCGTACCGATGCTGCCGTTTTTGTTGAGCATGGGGGTTGGTCGCGGCAAGCGCGTGTACTTGCTGGCGCTGGCCATTCGGCTGGGCGGTGAGCGTGCTGAGAAAGCCTTGCATCGCTGGATTGAGCCGATTGGCTGGATTGCCCTGCTACTGCTGGCCGCATTGGTGGCTTGGTTTGTGTTGCGCTAGTCAGGCGCAGGATGAGGGCAATGACGAGCATGTGCATTGGGCAATACCTGTCAGTGAGGCACCACACCCAGCGGATGCTGGTATTGGCCGTGGCGGTTGGCGTGTTGGCCGGTTGCGGGCATAGTCGGGTGGTACGTCCGCCGGCACCGGCAAAGCAATCTGCGCGCACAACGGCCAAACCGTTGCCACCTGCACGTAGCTCGCAGCCCAAGTACGGGGCCATGGCGGTGGTGCGGCCAGGGCAAACGGTGTATCGAATTGCCACTGAAAATGGCATCACCGCGTTGGATCTTGCATTGTGGAATGACATTCCGCCGCCTTACACCATCCACCCGGGCCAGAGCTTGCGCTTGTATCCACGCGATGGGCATGAACCTGTCACCAAGGTAACGGCATCAGCATCAGCTGCGCCCCCCGTCAAACCCGGCACGACGTTCACCCCGCCAACTGCAAAACCGGTTGCGGCGACCTCACCCAAGCCTGCACCAACATCATCCAGCAGCACGTTGGAATGGCGCTGGCCGGCCGATGGTGTGGTGGTGTCCGGTTTTGCTGCTGGTGATCCCACCCGGCAGGGCGTGGATATCGCCGGCAAGGCCGGACAACCGGTGCGTGCCGCCGCCGACGGCGTGGTGGTGTATTCGGGCTCGGGCTTGGTGGGCTATGGTGAGCTGGTCATCGTCAAGCACAACGACCAATGGTTATCGGCCTATGGCCACAACCGTGCACGCATGGTCAACGAGGGTGCTTTGGTCAAAGCCGGGCAACAAATCGCGGAAATGGGCCGCAGTGGGGCCACCCGTGACATGCTGCATTTCGAGATTCGCTATAACGGCAAGCCGGTGGATCCGCAGACTTACCTGCCGATACGCTAAACATTGGGTCTGGTTGGGTCTGGTCCGGTTGCAGCTTAGTGCACCGAGCGCAAGGTCAGCTCCAGCTCGTCCTTGCCATCCTTGCGTTGCAGAATGCGAGCCGGGGTGGGAATGCCATCCACCACCCAAACAATGACTTGTTTGCCATCGCTGTCACGGCCCACCTTGGTGGCATTGCGCGTTTGCCCGGCAATCGTGACCGTGTCCTTGCCCATGTTCTGATAGGTCTGCGGGCGCGCCACGCCGTTGTCCACCATGCGATAGTTCATGGACTTGCCAGCAGCCACATCGCGCACGATGGCCAGGTTGATCAGCATGCCGTCGAGGTCACCTGCTTGCAGCTTGACCGGGCCACTGCGATCCGGCTTGACATCACCAGTCCAGCGCGCTTCGTTCTGCGTCCAGTCATACGTTGCATTTTTCTGCATTTTCTTGAACAGCAGTTGGGTGCTATCCACCCCAGACAGCGGCCGCAGCGTGTCGCCCTGCTCGTCGAACACGGTGACCTGGCTGCTGCTGCCCAGGCTGTTGTTGATACTCAATTCGTAGTTCCAGCGATTGCCGGTGGCTTGGCTCAGACTGATCTGCGCTTTGGCAGATACGCCTTTCCAGTTGGCGTTGTAGTCGGCCACGAAGGGTTTGATCGCAAATACCGGAGCGGCGGCAAGCAACAAGGACAGTGCAAGTGCGGTACGCAGGATGTGCATGGACTGGTCTCACCAACGATGGCGTGGGCCATCAGCAATGGGGGCACTGTAACGACAGTGGTGTAAACAATGGCTGACCATCCAGCCGGGCGTTGCCGTCACACGCGGCAATGCGATCGGCGGCGGCCAGCTGAAGCACCTGCAACAACAGCGGATGTTCGCAAGCCAGCACGCGTGCGGCCAAGTCTGCGACGGTGTCATCCGCATGCACGGGAATGCGTGCCTGTGCGATCACCGCGCCACCGTCCAATTCTGCTGTCACAAAATGCACGCTGGCACCGTGTTCGGTGTCGCCCGCTTGCAGTGCGCGTTGGTGGGTGTGCAGGCCTTTGTATTTGGGTAGCAATGAAGGGTGGATATTGAGGATACGGCCGTGGAAGCGCCGAATGAACGCCTCACCGAGGATGCGCATGTAGCCCACGCAGACCACCCAATCGGGATGGGATGCCGCGACGGCATCGGCCAAGACCGTATCGAAGGCCTCGCGGCCGCCGCAGGATTTTGGCGTGCGCGACCAACGCAGTGCTTCCGGTACGCGTAGCAAGGCCTGTGCATCGGGTTTGTCGGAAAACACGCCGGCGATCTCGGCCTCCAGCGTGCCACTGGCAATAGCGTCGAGAATGGCTTGCAGGTTGCTGCCGCGACCCGACGCCAGAATGGCAAGGCGGCTAGCCATCACACGATGCGCAAGCGTTCACCATCACGCGCTGGCGTCACTTGCCCGATCTGCCAATGCGCCAGGCCCAGCCGATCCAGATCCGCCGAAATGGCAGACACCACGCCGGGATCCACCATCAGCACATAGCCCACGCCGCAGTTGAAGGTGCGCCACATTTCTTCACGCGCCACGTTGCCTTCGCGTTGCAGCCAGTCGAATACCGGAGGTTGCGCCCAGGCCGAGGTGTCGATATCCAACCCCAGTGGTGCGGGTACCACGCGGATGATTTTTTCCACCAGCGCACCGCCCGTCACATGGGCCATGGCGTGAATTTCATGCTTGGTCAGCAGTTCCAGTACCGGCTTGACGTAGATCCGTGTGGGCGCCATCAGCGCATCGGCAAGCGTGACGCCGCCCAGGTCAAGGTCCAGAGGATTGCCCGCGCGCTGCAGGATCTTGCGAATCAGCGAATAGCCGTTGGAATGCGGGCCGCTGGAGGCGATCCCGATCAGCACATCGCCGGCGCGCAGCTTGCTGGAGTCGATCAGCTTCGATTTCTCCACCGCGCCAACGGTGAAGCCGGCCAGGTCGTATTCTCCCGGCGGATACATGTCCGGCATCTCCGCGGTTTCGCCGCCAATCAGCGCGCAACCGGCGATTTCGCAGCCCTTGGCAATGCCGCCGACCACATTGACCGTGGTGTCCACGTCGAGCTTGCCGGTGGCGAAATAGTCGAGGAAAAACAGCGGCTCGGCGCCTTGCACCAGCACGTCGTTCACGCACATCGCCACCAAATCCTGGCCGATGCTGTGGTGGCGGTTCAGTTGCTTGGCCAGAATGAGCTTGGTGCCCACACCGTCGGTGCCGGATACCAGCACCGGCTCGCGGTAGCGGCTGGAGAGGTCGAACAGGCCGCCAAACAGGCCCACCCCACCCAGTACTTCAGGGCGCATGGTGGCGCGAACCAGCGGCTTGATGCGTTCAACGACTTCGTTGCCGGCATCGATATCAACGCCGGCATCACGGTAGGTCAGGCCGGGGGAAGCGGTGGATTGGGTGGTCACGGCAAACTCAAGCAGGCGCGGGAGCCCGTAATTTTAACAGTCATGCGGCTCAGACATGGACGTGTTCGCCCGCCTGCGGCACCATTCCCGGTTACAGGCCGGATTTGCCGGCGAGGAATACCGATGCAAGCAAGGCAGCGACGGATGGCACGCGGATGGCTGGGTCAGTGGATGGGCCTGTGGTTGACAGGCCTGCTGTTGCTGGCGGGAAATGCCCTGGCACAACGGGTGGAGGGCGATCGCGCGGCTGCACAAGGGGCTTATGAGGCCGAGGTGCCGGTGCACAATCAGACCGATGGCGAGCGCGATAAGGCGTTTGCGCGCGCCTTGGCGCAGGTATTGGGCAATGTCACTGGCGATCGCGGCGCAGCAGCGCGCGGCGGGGTGCGTGAAGAATTGGCCAAAGCCAAGAATTATGTGGATGGCTATGACTATCGCCAGGACGAGGGCGTGTCGGCTACCGGGGCTCCCAGCTTCCAGACCACCCTGGTGGTGCGCTTCAAGCCAGCGGACGTGGATGATTTGGTTGCGATGCTGGGCCTGCCTAGCTGGCCATTGCCGCATCCCAAACCGGTGTTGTGGCTGGGGATTGACGATGGCAGCGGGCCACGGCTGGTGGGTTTGGGGCAGGCCAACGCGGCGCGCTCGGCATTGGACCAAGCCAAGCTGCGTGGCTATGCCTTGGGTCTACCGGCAGGCAACGCCGCCGAGCAAGCGGCCATCGGTGCGATCTGGCGTGGCGACACCGCTGCCGTGACTGCATTGTCCAAACGCTACAGCCCGCCGATGCAGCTGATCGGCAAGCTGCGCCGGAGTGGTTCGGGCTGGGTGGCGGACTGGACATTCGTGGACAACGGCAAGGTGCTGGGGAGTTGGCAATCGAGCAATGTGGATGCGCGTCGGGCGATGGCCGGGGGGGCCGACGGTGCGGCAGATGCTTTGTTCAAGCGTTATGCGCGTGCGGGGAGTAGTGGCACCCCAGGGGTGTATCGGGTGCAGGTGCTGGGGATTCATGGGACGGATGACTACCTGCGCCTTGCGGGTTATCTGGATAGCGTGTCCATCGTCCGTCGTGTGGTGCCGGTAAGCGCCAACCCCGACAGATTGGAGTTGGACCTGGAGCTGACCACCGGAGTTGCCAATTTCAGCAAATATGTTGCACGAGGCAGCGTGCTGAGCGTGGTGCCAGCAGGGGATGCCGATAGTAGTGCATCCGCCATCAGCATCTACCAGATGGCAGGGGGTTAATCATGCATCGCGACGAAGATCTGGCCACGATCGCCACCTTCTACCGGCGGGTGCAGTGGTCGGCGCTGACGGTAGGGGTGTTGTGGGTGGTGTGGCTGTTGGCCCCGATTCTCAGTCCATTCGTGATTGCAGCGATCCTGGGATGGCTGGGGGATCCGATGGTGGATCGGCTGGAAGCGCGACGGATCAGCCGCAATACCGCGGTGATTCTGGTCTTCGGGGCAATGACCGTGGTACTGCTGGTGGTGGCCGTGCTGTTGATCCCGGTGCTGGAAGATCAGGTCATGACCCTGATCAATTCACTGCCAGGCTATCGTGATTGGTTCGTGGGGACAGCATTGCCTTGGGTGGAGCATCGTACCGGTCTGCAAATCCTGTCATGGCTGGATCCGGAGCGTCTGTTCGTGCTGATTCGCGAACATTGGCAGAGCGCCGGTGGTGCGGCAAGCACGCTACTGGGGTATGTCTCCCGTTCCGGATTTGCCTTGCTCGGCTGGCTGGCCAATATCGTCCTGTTGCCGGTGTTGAGCTTTTTCTTCCTGCGGGATTGGGACTTGATCGTGGGCCGGATCGGCTTGCTGGTGCCGCGCGATCATTTCGATACCGTGCGCCGGCTGGCACTGGAATCCAACGAAGTCCTGGGTGGATTCCTGCGTGGGCAGATGTTGGTAATGCTGATTCTGGGCTTGCTGTACGCGCTGGGTTTGTGGCTGGTGGGTCTGGACTTGGGCATCCTGATCGGGCTGCTTGCTGGGCTGCTGACCTTTGTGCCGTATCTGGGGCCGGCGTTCATCGTGCTGTTTGGTGGTATTGCCGCGTTGGTGCAGTTCGGGGACTGGCAGCATTTGGCTGGGGTCGGCGTGGTGTTTGCCGTTGGCCAGTTGGTAGAGAGCTTTGTGCTGACCCCCATGCTGGTGGGCGATCGCATTGGCCTGCACCCGATGGCGGTGATCTTTGCGGTGATGGCCGGTGGCACCTTGTTCGGTTTCCTCGGCATGTTGCTGGCGTTGCCGGTAGCGGCAGTCGTCAATGTGCTGCTGCGCTATACGCAAGAGCGTTATCGGCAAAGCCGGCTGTATGCCGGTGACACTCCCGTGATCTTGCTGGATGCCGGATTGTCGGAAGCATCAATCGAAAGTAATCACGACGCCTCCGAAGCTTGAAATGAACCATTCCGTACCGCAGTTGCCGCTGGCGCTGCGTTATCCACCTGAACAGCGCTTCGACACTTATCTGCAGGCACCGGTTGGCTTGCAGGAACACTTGCGGGCGTTGGCCGAAACACAGCAAGGGGATGCCATATTCCTGCATGGGGAAACCGGAGCCGGCAAAACACATTTGCTGGTGGCCGCCTGTGCTGCTGCCGGTGCGTTGGGGCATATGCCGGCCTATTTGGGCTTGAAGCACTTGCGGGGAAGGTTGGCGACCGCCTGCGAGGGGTTGGACAACGCGGCACTGGTGGTAGTGGATGATGTGGATGCGATCGCCGGTGTGCGCGAGGATGAAGTCGCGTTGTTCCATCTTCACAATCGCATGCGTGATGCCGGTTATGCGTTGCTGTATGCGGCCACCTTGCCCCCAAATGAGATGTCACTGGTATTGCCGGATTTGCGCTCGCGTTTTGCCCAATGCTCGTGCTGGGCTTTGTCACAATTGGACGATGCCGGGCGCACCGAATTACTGCGTCAGCGTGCCGCTGCCCGTGGCCTGGATTTTGACGATGCCGCGCTGGAGTGGCTGCTGCGCAGGGCCAGCCGCGATCTTGGTAGTTTGACTGCGATCTTCGAACGGCTCGACCACGCCTCGCTGGCTGCGCAGCGGCGCTTGACCGTGCCGTTTTTGCGGCAGGTGTTGGGGGGGTAGCAAGCCTTCCCTTGCAAGGGAAGCAGAGCCGTCACGCGCAGGCGCGCAACTCTGCATCGAGTATCGCCAACCGGTCCGGCGTGCCCACATCGGTCCAGCGCCCGTGGTGGTGTGTGCCAGTAACGCCTGCGCGGGCCATGGCGGCGCGCAGCAGTGGGGCCAGTTTGAAGCGCGGTGGCGTGGCGTGTGCGCCGCTGGCATCCCCGATCACGCGGCGCCAATCTTCAAACAGGCTTGGGCGATACATGCCAATACCGGCGAAGGTGAGTTTTGCTTCGCCATCGGAGTGCACCACACCGGCTGCGCTGAGTGCAAAGTCGCCCCGCGGGTTGTGTTCCGGGTTGTCCACCAAGAGCAGATGCGCTCGCCCCACCGGTTCCCGCGGCAGGGTGGAGAAATCGGCATCGCACCAGATATCCCCATTGACCGCGAGGAATGGCGCAGCGCCCAGCACGGGCAGCGCATGCCAGATGCCGCCGCCGGTTTCCAGTGGCCTGTCACCTTCGAACGAATACGAGATACGCAGTCCCCATTGCCCACCATCACCCAGCGTGGCCGGAAATTGCGCGGCCAGCCACGAGGTATTGATGACCACATCACGGACACCCAGCGCCGCCAGTTTTTCCAGATGCCAGACGATCAGCGGTTTGCCGCCGACGTTCAGCAGTGGCTTGGGCGTGTGGTCGGTGAGTGGGCGCATGCGCTCGCCTAGGCCGGCGGCAAAAATGAGCGCTTTCATGTCGTCACCTTGGCAAAGGCCGGTTTGAGGGTGCGTTCCAGCAGGGCTTGCAAGGGCTGAAGTGCAGCGTATTTGGGCACCACGGCGTCCAGGTACGTGAAAAAGCGCGGGGCATCGGCCAGATAGCGCGGTTTGCCATCACGATGGTGCAAGCGCGCGAAAATGCCGAGAATTTTCAGGTGCCGCTGCACGCCGCACCAGTCGGCATCCCGGATGAATTTGGCCAGCCCCGGCACCGGCAACCCTGCTTGCATGGCGCGTGCGTGATAGTGCTGCAGCCAGCCTTCCACGCGGGGTTCCGGCCAGCTTGAAAAGGCATCGCGCAGCAAGCTGACCGGGTCATAGGCAATCGGGCCGTGCACCATGTCCTGAAAGTCCAGCACCGCCGGGCCGGCGTCAAGCGGCATCAGATTGCGCAGCATGTAATCGCGATGGGTGGGCACGCGGGCCTGCGCCAGCGCGTTATCCATCAGTCGGCGCTGCGCCAGTTGCAGGCATTCGCTATCGGCGCAATCCAGGTGGATGCCCAAGTGTTTGCCGATAAACCACTCTTCGAACAAACCTGCATCGCGCTGCAATAACGCTTCGCCGAATACCGGGAAATCGGAGGGCAGTGCAAGCGATTGCAGACGGATCAATTGGGTGATGGCGGCATCGATCAGCCCATCGGCATTGGCATCGGTGATGACTTGCGCCACGGTGGGGCCACCAAGGTCTTCCAGGATCAAGAAGCCCTGTACTTCATCGCGTGCCAATACCTGCGGCACGCGCACGCCAGTGGCGTCCAGCAGATCCCGCACCCGCAGCCATGGGCGCAGGTCCTCCTTGTCGGGTGGGGCATCCATCACCACCCGGGACGGGGTGACGCCCTCGGTGCGCCAATAGCTGCGAAAGCCGGCGTCGGTGGATGCGCGTTGCAGTTGCACATGGGGATCCCCCAATGCCGTGCGTGTCCAATGCAGGCGAAGGGCGGCGCGGGGGGCGGTTTCAGGTGTGCTCATGGGGAAAGGGTAAACTGCCACATCGATTCCAGCGAGGCAGACATGACCCCACTGCAACCCGTATTGCTCTCTGGCGGCTCCGGCACGCGGTTGTGGCCGTTGTCGCGGGAAGCCTATCCCAAGCAGTTTTTGCCGCTGGTGGGCAACGACACCATGCTGCAGGCCACATGGCAGCGCGTGCAGGCGATTGCCAGTTGTGCGCCGATTGTGGTGGCGGGTGAAGACCACCGCTTTCTGGTGGCCGAGCAACTGCGTCAGATTGGCGCACCCACACCTGCCATCGTGTTGGAACCGATGGGCCGCAATACTGCGCCGGCCATTGCTGCGGCCGCGCTGCAAGCGATGGCTGCGGGCCAGGACCCGGTATTGCTGGTGTTGCCATCCGATCATGTGGTGCGCGATGCCGCAGCGTTTCGTGCGGCCGTACAGCAAGCCTTGCCGGCGGCGGAAGCGGGTGCGCTGGTGACGTTCGGCATTGTGCCCAATGCGCCGGAAACCGGGTTTGGTTATATCCAGGCCGAGGCCGGTCAGGGGGTGTGCAAGGTGTTGCGGTTCGTCGAAAAGCCTGATGCCGTCACCGCGCAGCACTATCTGGACGCAGGTAGCTACTTCTGGAATAGCGGCATGTTTTTGCTGCGTGCTTCGCGCTATCTGCAGGAACTGGCACGTTTTCGGCCGGACATCGTGGACGCGGTGCGCACGGCGTTTGCAAGCGCGGCACGCGATGGCGATTTCATCCGGCTGGACAAGGCGGCATTCGCACAATGCCCGTCTGATTCGATCGATTATGCGGTGATGGAACATACCGATGCTGCCTGCGTGTTGCCGGTGGATATCGGCTGGAATGATGTGGGTTCGTGGTCGGCGCTGTGGGAGGTCAGTACCCAGGATGACGAGGGCAATGCGCACCACGGCGATGTGATTGCAATCGACAGCCGCAATAGCTATGCCTATGCGCGGCGGTTGGTGGCGCTGGTAGGGGTGGACGATCTGGTGGTGGTGGACACCGACGATGCCGTGCTGGTGGCGCACAAGGACAAGGTGCAACAGGTCAAGGACGTGGTGGCCAAACTCAAGGCCGAGCAGCGTTCGCAAGCGGTGCTGCATCGCGAAGTACACCGGCCGTGGGGCAGCTACGACTCGATCGACATGGCGGATGGCTTTCAGGTCAAGCGCATCAAGGTCAAACCCGGTGCGCGCCTATCCCTGCAATCGCATACCCGCCGCGCCGAACATTGGGTCGTGGTACGCGGCACTGCGCGGGTGACCCGCGACAACGACGTGTTCGAACTGTTCGCCAACCAGAGCGCCTACATCCCAATCGGCGCCAAGCACCGGCTGGAGAATCCCGGCGGCGAGATGCTGGAACTGATCGAGGTGCAGTCCGGCGATTACCTGGGCGAGGACGACATCGTCCGCTACGAGGACGTGTACGGGCGGTCGTAACGGTGTGTGGTGCGTGCGTTCTCTCGCGGCCGCGTTCCCGCGGGCACTGCCTTCCGCGAATGTCCCCCGGCATTGGCCGGTGGCCAGTGCCTCCTCCTTGATTTCGCTGCAGGCAGCGCCCGCGGGAACGCGGCTTGGGACATTGCGGCGTGTGAAGTATGTGCCCCTCCCGCATCGCGGGAGGGGTTCTTGTCCGCTGTGGATTGCGGTGGCTCAGCCCAGGCTGGCCAGCCACTCGTCGTCGCTGCCCTCGTTGATGTCGGCGAACAGCGGGCTGGAGAAATAGCGCTCGCCGGTGTCCGGCAGCATCGCCAGCAGCACGCTGCCTTCCGGTGCGGTTTGTGCAAGCTGTAGTGCGGTGGCGGCGGTGGCACCGGCGGAGATGCCGACGAAAATGCCTTCCTCGGTCGCCAAGCGGCGTGCGGTGGCGAAGGCGTCGTCGTCGCTGACGGTGCGCAGTTCGTCATACGCATTGCGATTGAGCACGGCAGGTACGAAGTCCGGCGTCCAGCCCTGGATTTTGTGCGGCTTCCATTCGTCGCCTTTCAGCAGTGCCGCGCCGGCAGGTTCAGTACCGATGATGCGCACATCCGGGCGCGCCACTTTCAACACTTCGCCGACGCCGGTCAGAGTGCCGCCACTGCCCCAACCACTGACGAAATAATCCAGCCGCTGGCCGGCGAAATCGCGCAGGATTTCGGTGGCGGTGGTGCTGCGGTGATAGGCCGGGTTGGCGGGATTGGTGAATTGACTGGCCCAGAACCAACCGTGTTTTTCGGCAAGTTCCTTGGCTTTTTCCACCATCCCGGTACCGCGCGCGGCGGCGGGGGTCAGGATGACTTTGGCACCGTAGGCGCGCATGGCCTTGCGGCGCTCGATGGAGAAGGTTTCGGTCATCACCGCCACGAATTTGTAGCCGCGTGCCGCCGCCACCATCGCCAGCGCAATGCCGGTGTTGCCGGAGGTGGCTTCCACAATGGTATCGCCTGGCTTCAGCAGGCCGCGCTGTTCGGCATCCAGCACGATCCCCAGCGCCAGCCGGTCCTTGACCGAGCCACCGGGATTGAAGGCTTCGGCCTTCACATAGACGCTGACATGCGCAGGTGCCAGCCGATTGAGTTTGATGATGGGGGTGTTGCCGATGGTGGCGGTGATGCTGTTGTAGAGGGCCATGTGGGCGGTGTCCTTGTGATGGCGAATGCGGGAAGAAAGATCAGGCGGCGTGGGCGAGCAGCGGCGGTTGACAGCGCGCATCGGCAGCGGTCAGCGGCGGCGCGCCAAACCAATGCAGCTGGGTGGCCAATGCGGCCACTTCGCCGATGATGAGCAGTGCCGGTGCCAGCACGGCGTGAAGCCGGGCCAGCTCGGGCAGTTCAGCCAAGCTGCCGGCCACCACGCGCTGCTGTGGACGGCTGCCGTGTTCGATCAAGGCAAACGGCGTGCTGGCTGCGCAGCCGTGGGCGATCAATTTGTCGCGCAGGGCAGACAGGCCTGTCACGCCCATGTAGAACGCCAGGGTTTGCTGCGGTTTGGCCAGCGCGGTCCAGTCGTGTTCGGTCGCGCCGGATTTGCCTTGTGCGGTCAGGATGCGCAGCGATTGCGCATGCGCGCGATGGGTCAGCGGGATCCCTGCATACGCCGCGCAAGCCACTGCCGCGGTGATGCCGGGGACCACTTCATAGCCGATGCCTGCGGCGCGCAGGGCTTGCAGTTCTTCGCCGCCGCGGCCGAACACGAACGGATCGCCACCTTTCAAACGCACCACGCGCTTGCCGGCATTGGCCAATTCAATCATCAGTGCGTGGATGCGCGCCTGGGTGGCATCGTGATCGCCGCCAATGTGTTTGCCCACTTCAATCCGCTCGGCATCGCGGCGTGCCAACGCCAGTACCTCGGCACTGACCAGGCGGTCGTGCAGGATGACATCGGCATCATTCAACACCCGCAGCGCACGCAGTGTCAGCAGGCCGGGGTCGCCGGGACCTGCACCCACCAGCGCCACGCTGCCTTGCACATGCCTTGCACCAGCGTCCAGCTCGGCCTCGATCACGTGCTGCGCCGCCGCTGCTTGGCCGCGCCGCAGTAACGCCTGCGCCGGGCCAGTCAATACCCGCCGGAAGAATGTGCGGCGTGCGGACAGGTCCGGCAGGCGGTTGCGAATGCGGCCGCGCAATTGGCTGAGTAATTGCGCCAGTGCGCCCACCGCATCATCAAACTGAAGCTCCAATTGCTCGCGTAGATGACGCGCCAACATGGGCGATGCGCCGCCGCTGGAAATGGCAATCTGCAACGGCCCGCGTTGCACCCGCGCCGGCAGCTGCGCGCTGGCCAGTGCGGCATCGTCCACCACATTGGCCCACACCTGCCGCGCCTGCGCAGCATCGGCCACGGCGCGGTTGACGCCGGCATCGTCGGTGGCGGCAATCACCAGCCATGCGCCCTCCAGTTGCGTGGGGGCGAAGGTGGTGGCGAGGTGAGTGATGTGCCGGTGCGATACCAGCGCCGCCAGCCCCGGTTCCAGTGCATTGGCCACCACCTGCACGGTGGCCCCCGCCTCCAGCAAGGCCGCGATTTTGCGGGCCGCAACGGCACCGCCACCGACCACCAGCACGCGGCGGCCGCGCAGGTCGAGAAATAGCGGAAACAAGGGGGGTGGGGGTGCGGTTTGCATCCCGTCACGCTAGGCCTGTTGGCGGGGACATGGAAATAGCGGGCTGGATTTTACTTATGCACTTATGGCATAAGCCTTGACTAGGAATGCTTGCAGACTCCGATATAATCCATCGCTATATTCGAATGCAGCGATATATGAGTGCCATGCCATGACCCTGACCCAGCTTCGCTACCTTGTTGCCATCGCCGATTCCAACTTCAACATCACCCAGGCGGCCGAGCGCGTGCACGCGACCCAGCCGGGGCTGTCCAAGCAGCTCAAGCAGCTGGAAGATGAGTTGGGTTTCCAATTGTTTTTGCGCAAGGGCCGCAGCTTGGAAGGGGTGGCTCCGGCGGGCGTCAAGATCATCGACAGCGCCCGCAAGATCCTCGCCGAGGCGGCCAATATCCGCAGTTATGCGTCCAACGAGCGCGGCGAATTTCGCGGCCGCCTGTTGCTGGCCACCACCCACACGCAAGCGCGCTATGTGTTGCCGAAGGTGATTGCCGACGTCACCCGCCGCTACCCGCACGTCAGCGTGGACTTGTTTGCCGCCGGTGATGCCGAGGTGTTGGAGAAATTGGACGAAGCCGATTTCGGCCTGATCAGCACCGCCGGCAGTACCCCGCAAACCAATGGCGTAGCGGTGCCGTTGTTCCGCTGGCGGCGCGTGTTGCTGGTGCAAAAAACACACCCGTTGGCGACCAGGAAGCGGGTGCCCACCTTGCTGGAATTGGCGCGCTATCCGTTGATTTCGTATGAATCTTCGACCTTGCCGGAATCCTCCTTGCAGCGTGCGTTTGCGGCGGTAGGCGTGCAGCCCCAGATTGCGATGACCGCGCGTGATGCCAACCTGATCAAGGCCTACGTACGCACCGGACTGGGTGCGGGCTTGCTGGCCGAAATGGCGGTGGGTGAGCGGGAAGACGATGACCTGCGGGTGATCGACGCGCCGCTGGAGCTCCCCGAGTGCATCACCTGGGCGGTGGTGCCGCGTGGCCGCGTACTGCGCGAATACGCACTGGAGCTGTTGCATGGCCTGGCCCCGCACATGGATCGGCATGACTTGCGCCGTATTCTGGAAGGCAACCAGCCGCCGGAGTGGCCGGAATTGCCGCGTTGGCAGGCGGAACAGTCATAGCGCCCTCACAAATCAAAATGCAGCCCGCATTCGCGGCGTAGGCCGAAGAAGCGGGTGTTGGAGGCGTCCATGCCCGGTTGCAATGGGCGAGTGGTGTGCACGTCGCCTACCGAGACGTAGCCTTGTTGCAGTAGCGGGTGTTCGGGCAAGTCGTGTTGCAGGATGTAGGCGCCGATATCGATATCCGACCAGTCTGCAATCGGGTGGAATTTGAAGCGGCCATCCTTGATTTCAAGAATGGCGATGTGTTTGCGCGATGCCGATTGCTCGCGGCGCAGCCCCGCGTGCCAGCAGCCCACGCCCAACTCGTCCAGCGCACGCTGCATCGGTTGCACTTTGCGCAGCTGGTTATAGCGGGCGATGCCATCGCTGCCGGCGTCCCACAGCTTGCCCAGGCGGGTTTCCATCCAACTGCTACTCAGCTGTGCTTGATAGACCTGCAAGTTCAGCCCGAGCAGGCCAGTGAGTTGGTCGGCGTAGCGGTAGGTTTCCGGAAACAGATAGCCGGTATCGACCATGATCACGGGGATGTTGGGCGCAGTCGTTGCAAAAAGATGCAGCGAGACCGCCGACTGCACACCAAAACTGGTCGAAAGTGCGTGCACGCCGGGCAGGTGTTGCAGTGCCCATTGGATGCGTTGTTGTGCATTCAATGGAATGAGCGTGGCATTGAGTTCGGCCAAATCGTCTGCGGTGAGCGATGCCGGGTCAAGTGCGCGTGCAGACACGGAAACGGGGGCGAGATGTGGGGCGAGTTGGGCGTTCATGGCGACACGTGGGGTACAACGCGAACATGGGTGGGATAGGGTGGCAGCGCGACGACTTCGGCGCGATGCAGGAAGTCGCCGAAGTGTTCATCGGGCTGGCGTTCTGCGGCATAACGGGCCAGCAGCGGGTCAAGGGCTTCGATGATCTGTGCTTCGGTGATGTTGTCACGGTACAAGGTGTTGAGCCGGGTGCCGCGATGATCGCCGCCCAGCATCAGGCTGTAGCGGCCAGGGGCTTTGCCGACCAGCGCAATTTCCGCCAGGTACGGGCGCGAGCAGCCATTCGGGCAGCCGGAAATGCGCAGCACGATGGGCGTATCGCGCAGGCCGTGTTTGACCAACAGCGGCTCCATCACGGCGAGCAAGGTGGGCAGGTAGCGTTCGGCTTCGGCCATCGCCAAGGCGCAAGTGGGCAGCGCCACGCAGGCCACGGCGCTGCGCGCCAGCGCGGTGACTGCGTTGTTTTCGCGATCCAATGCGTAGTGTTGAACCAAGGCGTCGATCTGTGCACGCCGGGCCTCGGGGACGCCGGCGATGATCACGTTCTGGTTGCAGGTCATGCGAAATTGCCCGGTATGTATCTTGGCGATTTCACGCAGGCCGGTGAGCAGCGGGCGACCGTCTTCAAAGTCGGCAATGCGCCCGGACGGCAGTGACAGGGTGAGGTGCCACAGCCCGTTTTCGCCTTCCACCCAACCAAAGCGGTCGCCGTTGTGGTCGAAGTGATACGGGCGTGCGGCTTGCAGGGTGAAGCCGGCGCGTGCTTGCATCATCGCCACGATCTTGTCGCTGCCGTGATCGTCGATGGTGTATTTGAAACGGGCGTGCTTGCGGTCCTCGCGGTCACCCAAATCCCGTTGCACGGTAATGGCGGCTTCGGCGATGGCGAACACTTGCTCGGGGCTGACAAAACCAATCACATTGGCCACGCGCGGGTAGTGTGCGGCGATGCCGTGGCTGGCACCCATGCTGCCGCCAATGGCGACATTGAAGCCGCTCAAGTTGCCGGTTTCATCAACGATGGCAATCAGGCCCAAGTCATTGGCGAACACGTCCACATCGTTCAGTGGGGGCACTGCCACCGCGATTTTGAATTTACGTGGCAGGTAGGCATCGCCGTAGATCGGTTCGTGCTCGACGCCGCTTTCGGCAACCTTGTCTTCGTCCAACCAGATTTCATAATACGCACGCGTGGCGGGTTTGAAATGCGCGGACAAGCGTTGTGCCCAATCGTGTACTTGCGCATGCAATGCCGATTGCTGCGGGTTGCTGGAGGCCAGTACATTGCGATTGACATCGCCGCAAGCGGAAATGGTGTCCATCGCCGCCGCATTGATCGCGGCCATGGTGGCTTTCAGATCCCGCTTGATGACGCCATGGATCTGGAAGGTCTGGCGGGTGGTGACGCGCAGCGAATGGTTGGCATACGTCGTGGCGATGGCGTCCAGCCCCAGCCATTGCTGCGGTGTGAACACGCCGCCCGGCGCGCGGATGCGGATCATGAATTGATGCGCAGGTTCCAGTTTCTGGCGGCGACGTTCGTCACGCAGGTCGCGGTCGTCTTGCTGGTAGCTGCCGTGGAACTTGATGGTGCGCTGGTCTTCAAACCCCAGCGAGCCGGTGCTGGCATCGTGCAAGCCCGCGACCATGTCGCCGCGCAGATGGCGACTTTCGAGTTTGATTTTTTCGACGGAAGGATGGCTCATGGTGTTGTTCTCGTTGCGGCTCAATACACATCGCGGGCGTAGCGCCCTTCGCGTTGCAGTTGGCTCAAATAATCGGATGCCGCACCGGCATCGCCACCGTTGTGAGTGCTTGCGATGTCAAGCAAGGCCGCATGCACATCCTTGCCCATGCCAATCGCTCCGCAAACATACAAATGCGCGCCGCGTTGCAGCCAGTCATAGACCTCGCGGCCGTGTTCGCGCAGGCGGTCTTGCACGTAGATTTTTTGCGATTGATCGCGCGAGAACGCCAGATCCAGACGATGCAGTTCGCCTTTGGCCAATGCCTCTTGCCATTCGGTTTGATACAAAAATTCGGTATTGAAATGGCGCGCACCAAACAGCAGCCAGTTGCGGCCAGTTGCGCCGGTTTCGGCGCGTTCCTGCACAAAACCACGGAACGGCGCCACGCCGGTGCCGGGGCCAATCATCAGGATGTCGCGGCTGCTGTCGGCGGGGACGCGGAAGCGTTCGTTGGGCTCGATATACACCGGCACGCTGGCATCTTCATCCAGCGCAGCGAGAAAGCTGCTGGCCGCGCCGAGGTGATCAGTACCGTGTGCCGAATAGTGCAGTACATCGAAGGTCACATGCGCTTCTTCGCCCACCCGCTTGCGGCTGGAGGCGATCGAATACAAGCGTTGCACCTGCGGGCGCAGCGCGGCCACCAAACTTGCCGCCTCCCATTGCGCGGGCCAACGTCGCAACACGTCGATCAGTTGGTGTGTACCCAGCAACGTGGCAAGTTCGGCATTGCCAGGTTGCAGCAGTTGCGCCAAGTCCTGCGCGCCGCTGCGTTCGGCCACGCTGGCAAGCAGCGGGCGTGACAGCCGGGTCAACTCACGATGACTGCTCAACCATTCCGAAAGCGGCAGGCTGTGGCCGTCGTGATCGACCAAGGCATCGCCGTGCAGGCCGGTTGCGACCAATACCGCGGCCACCAAGCACTGCGGGTTGCGATGCCGAATGCCCAGTGCGTCGCCGGGTTCATAGCTCAGGCCCGAGCCTTCCAGTGACAGTTCAAGATGACGGATATCCTTGTCTACCAATGCATACCGGCGGAACCCGGTGCCTTTGAATTCGCGTCCGGTGATGCGTTGATTGGCCAACACGCTGGCGGCAAACGGGGCGTCCTGTGTCCATGTGGGTGCTGCATGCGGACGCAGCGGTGTCACCGTTGCAAGATGCGCGGGTGCTGCGGGTTTCAGGTATTCCTTGGCGTGCGCCAGTGCGTGTTCGCGCCACGGCGTGGCGATGCTGTCGATGTCCAAATCGGCTTCGCCCAACGGCAGCACGCGGCTGGCACCGAGTTCGGCCAAACGTGCATCCAGCGTGCGGGCGATGCCGCAAAAGTCGGCATAACTGGAATCACCCAAGCCCAGCACTGCAAATTTGAGCTGCGGTAATTTTGGTGCGCGCTTGCCCAGCAGGAATTCGGTGAAGCCAATCGCGTCATCCGGCGGGTCCCCTTCACCTTGGGTGCTGATGATCAGGTACAGCAGCTTTTCATTCGCCACTTCACGGGTGGCATAGGCATCGGCACGCAGCAGCCGCGCCGGCAGGCCGGCGGCTTCCAATTGTGCATGCAGTGCTTCGGCGGCGCGCTTGGCATTGCCGGTCTGGCTGCCATACACAATGGTGGCTGGCTGCACTGCAATTGGCGTGGGCTGTGCCGCAGCGGTCGCCAGTGCCAGGCCGGTGGGTGTGAGTGCACGCGCCATCCCGGCCAAATAGCCAGAGGCCCACAGCAGGGCGCTGCGGTCGGCATCGGCGGCAAATTGCGAAAGCAATCGGGCTTGATCGCCGGTCAACGGCGCAGGTAGTGGGGCGGCAGTGGCGTGCGACATGGCGGCAGGGCGTGAAGGATGCCGATGCAGGCTAGGCGCTGGCTTGTCGCAGGGGAAAGGAGGGCTGGTTATGCCGATATGGGATATGGCATGCATTGCCGGCATAGCGTGGGTGCGTGCGGGGTTTTCTTACGTCATGGCGAGGCAAACACGGGGGGGCGATGTGCGTTATTCGCCGATCGTCTGGACATCGGCACAGCGCGATGCTGTCCCTGCCGGCCCGCACCCCGCGCCGCCGGATCACCTAAACCGCACTACAACCTGCAAGGAATCCGTCATGAAATTTCTGAACACATTGCTGTCCACCCTGGTGTTGTCGCTGGCGCTGGCCGGCGCCGCCATCGCTGGCGAAACCGTCAATATCAATAGTGCCGACGCCGCCACCCTCGATCGCGTACTGGTCAATATCGGCCCATCCAAAGCGCAGGCCATCGTGGAGTACCGCAAGGCCCACGGCGCATTCCGCAGTGCCGAGCAACTGGCCGAAGTCAAAGGCGTGGGCCTGAAGACGGTGGAAAAAAACCGCGATCGCATCAGTTTGGGGGGGGCTGCGCCGGCACGCCCGGCAGCCACCGCCAGCCGCCCGCAACAAGTCGCCAGTGCGCAGCCCAAGCCGGTGGCGCGGCGCTGAACACTGGCGTGCTCCGCTGCTGGGATCTGCGGGGAACAGCACCCGGCAAGGCAAGCCCGGACGCGCCTGACCGCAGTGGGTCAGGCGCGTTGCCGTGTCAGCGGCGCAGATTGAATTCGATCGGCACCAACCCCAGTGCTTGCACGGCCTTGCCGTTTTGGGTCGCCGGCTGGAAGCTCCAGCGCCTCAGCACTTGCAGCCGCGCCGCTTCGTCCAATTCACGGTGGCCACTGCTGCGTGAAATGCTGACCTCGATCGGCTGGCCATTGATATCCACCAGCACCTGCAATAACACCGTGCCGCTCAGCTGACGCTGCAAGGCCGCACGCGGATACACCGGTGGCGGGGCATTGCGATACGCCAGTTGCATGGGCGTGGGGGGAACGTTGGGCGGAATCAGGCTATCGCCATGCGAGTCCCCGTCATCGGCTGTTAGCGTGGTGATCTGAGTGTTGCCGGTATCACTGATTACCTGAGCCGCCGGCGTGGTGTCCGGGCTGCGCGTCACGCTGGGATGGGCCGGTGGGTTGATCGGCTGCGGCGGTTGCGGGTGCGTGATCGGGGTGATCTCCACAATCACCGGTTCCGGTGGCTTGACGATGCTGCGCACCACAGGGTTGTGACTGGGAGGATCCTGCGCCGGGGTCAGTGGAATTGACATCGGCACCATCAGCAGGCCGAACAGGATCAGATTGAACGTCAACGTTCCACTCATGGTGAAAATGCGGGACGGATCCAGCTTGGGTTTTGCAGCTGGGTTCAACAGTGCAAAACCGGTGGCGCGGGATAGGGCAAAGGCAGGTGCGCGAACCATGGTCGATCTCCTGTGCAGGTGGACGTACGCTGTACACAAACCATGCAACGGGCGAGCATGTGCAATGGGGTTAGGACGCCACCGTTTGCACGCTTTGACGCTGCGCCATTACGTGCGCCGTGCAAAGCAGTGAACGATGATCGGTCGTGTTTGTACGACGAACGGCGGTTGTCATCCGGATTTGGTGAGAACAGATCTCTGTCCGTTGGCCGGTGGGTACGCGCAGCTTTTCGTGCAAGGCATAAGCGCATGCCAATCGGGATATTGACAAGCCGAAATGATTTCCTATAAAAAATATAGGAAATGCTGACAAACAAAGCCAAATACGGACTTCGCGCAATGTGTGCGCTGGCTGCACTGCCTGCAGGCGAGCGCATGCAGGCGCATGTGCTGGCCGAGCGCGCCAACATCCCGGCCAAATTTCTGGAGGCTATCTTGTTGGATCTGCGGCGTGCCGGTTTTGTTGCCAGTCGGCGTGGCGCGCAGGGCGGGCATGCACTGGCCAAACCGGCGCAAGACATCATGGTGGGTGATCTGATTCGTGCCATCGATGGGCCACTGGCGCCGGTGCGCTGTGCCAGCATGACCGCTTATGCGCCTTGCACGGATTGTGCCGATCCGGACACCTGCGCGATTCGGGCATTGATGTGGGAAACCCGGCAAGCGTTGTGCAGTGTGCTGGATCGGCGCAGCTTGACGGTATTGAGTCGACGTGCAGGCAACGAAGCATGGATGCGTCAGTTGGGGGGCTCGCCATGACATCAATCCAGCCCGATGCTACCCGGATGCCGGTGGCTGCACTGCATTCGCCACTCGAAGCGGAGGTGCTGCGTGCGATCCGCGACACTGCTTACGGCACGATTGAGGTGGTTGTTCATCAGTCGCGTATTGTCCAGATCACCCGCAGTGAGAAACTCCGTTTCGATTCACCGCAGCACGACCCACGCTGAGCGCCGCGTCCCAACTCTGCCGACCGGACCACCGGAGGCATGTCTTCCACCTTCAATAGCAGGAATCGAAGTCATGCCGTTTCACTTCCTATCGCGGCCACCCCAATCTCCGCATCCGCGTCTGGTTGCGCTTGCCATTATCCTTGCCTTGGCCCCATCGCTGGGGCACGCAGGTGAGATCAAGTTGCGCGGATTGGTACAGGCCGATACCCGTAGCTTCATGAATGACTCCGCAAAAAACGATGGATTCTTGTGGCGACGGCTGGAGCCCAGCATTGAGGGCAATTGGGGCACATGGCTGGGGTTCCGGGTTAATCCACAGTTCGCTGGTGACAGGGTCACCCTCAATGAGGCGTATATCGATTTGAAATTTGATCCGCGTGCCACAGTGCGGATTGGCAAATCCAAACCACCCTTCGGGTTGGAGCGTTTGCAGTCGAGTACAAGTACTGCACAAGTGGAGCTGGGGCTGCCGTCGGAACTTGCACCAGGCCGTGACATCGGGGTGCAATTGCAGGGCAGCGTACTGGGTGGTGCCCTGGATTACGGGATCGGGGCATTCAATGGCACGGTTGATGGGCGCGATGCTGTTGCCGGCAATCCCGACGGCGAATTCGAATATGCAGGCCGGTTGTTCTGGCAGCCACGCAAGCACGCACGGGGTGAGTGGGGCAACCTGGGGTTGGGTGTGGCCGCTACTGTTGGTAATACCCATGGCAATGGAAGCAACGTCTTGCCGCGTTATCGCACGCCGGGGCAGGCGCAATTTTTTGGCTATGGCAGCAATGTGGCTGCCGATGGCCAACGGTTACGCAAGACCGTGCAGGGGTATTGGTATCGCGGGCCGTTGGGGTTGCTGGGTGAATGGGTCAGTAGTGCGCAGACGCTACGCGTGATCAGTGGAGCCGGTGCAGGGTCACGTGCCACGTTGGATAACCACGCTTGGCAGATCGCGGCGGGCTGGGTGTTGACTGGCGAGGACGCGGGCTATCGGGGTGTGGTGGCACCGGCGTCTCCATTTGCGATCGGACAACCCGGATGGGGGGCATTGGAGGCGACCGTGCGCTATGGCCAGCTGCAGATGGATGCTGCTGCATTTCCTTATTTCGCCAATGGCGCGACATCGGCACAGGCGGCGCATGGCTGGGGGGTGGCACTCAATTGGTACTTGACCGGCAACCTCAAACTGATGGCCAACTACACCATGACCAAATTCGATGGGGGTGCCGCCGCCGGCGGTCGCCGCCCGCAAGAGCGGGTGCTGTTCACCCGCGCACAGCTGACTTTCTGAAGCATTCGTTCGCAACCTGAGCACTGGCTATCCAGTGGCCTGATGACATCCCGGGAAATACGACGATGAACAAATTCGGATACAACGTGGCAGGTGTCCTGCTGTTTACATTGCTGGCTTTGCTGCCGGCAGCTTCCTATGCGGCAGCGAAGGACAAGGAGTTGCTGAATGTTTCTTATGACCCCACCCGTGAGCTGTATGCCGATATCAACCAGGCCTTCGCCGTGGACTGGAAGCGGCAGACAGGTGAGTCGCTGACACTGCGCGCCTCGCACGGCGGCTCTGGCAAACAGGCGCGTGCCGTGCTGGATGGCCTGGACGCCGATGTGGTGACGTTGGCGCTGGCGGCCGACATCGATGTGCTGGCCGAGCAAGGCAAGTTGTTACCCATCAACTGGCAAACCCGGTTGCCGCATAACAGTGCGCCTTACACATCGGCCATCGTGTTTTTGGTGCGCAAAGGCAACCCCAAGGGCATCAAGGACTGGGGTGATCTGGTCAAGCCGGGGATCGGGGTGATCACGCCTAATCCGAAGACTTCAGGCGGTGCGCGCTGGAATTATCTGGCGGCTTGGGTATGGGCCTCACGCCAGTATCGCAGTGGCAGCAAGGTGCTGGAGTACATGGGGAAATTGTTCCGCAACGTGCCGGTACTGGATACGGGAGCACGCGGAGCAACCACGACGTTCGTGGAACGCGGAATTGGTGATGTGTTGATCGCTTGGGAAAATGAGGCGTTGTTGACCGTCAACGACCCACAGCTGCGTGGCAAGTTTGAGCTGGTGGTGCCTTCGGTCAGCATCAAGGCCGAACCACCGGTGGCGTGGTTGGACAAAAACACCACCAAGCATGGTACCGGCAAGCAGGCAGAAGCGTATCTGCGGTTTCTGTATTCACCCACAGGGCAACAAATCGCAGCCCGCCATTACTATCGCCCAACCGAGCCTGCCAATGTGCCAGCCGCGTTATTGAAGCCGTTTGCACCAATCAAGCTGGTCACCATCAATGATGCGTTTGGTGGATGGAAGAAAGCGCAGGCCGAGCATTTCGGTGACGGCGGTTTCTTCGATCGAATCTATCGACCCTGACCGACGCAAGGTGATGATGGCATTGAACCAATCAGCGGCAGCCGCGCGTGGCCGCAATCCGTTACCGGGCTTTGGCCTGAGTCTTGGGTTGGGCATGGCTTGGCTGGGTGTGGTGGTGCTGCTGCCATTGGCTGCACTGGCGGTGCGTGCGACGGGGATGGGCGCGCACGCGTGGCTACGCGCAATCAACGATGCACGGGTGCAGGCAGCACTCAAGCTGAGCTTTTCCACTGCATTCTGTGCGGCTGTGGTGGCATCGCTGGTGGGTGTGCTGATCACCTGGGTCATCGTGCGTTATCGCTTTCCCGGGCGGCGTTTGCTGGATGCACTGGTGGACTTGCCGTTTGCATTGCCAACCGCCGTGGCGGGGATTGCGCTGACTGCGATTTATGCCCCCACCGGCTGGGTCGGCAAGCTGTTGGCGGCCTGCAACTTCAAAATTGCCTATGCCACACCCGGTATCGTGCTGGCCCTGGTGTTCATTGGTTTGCCATTTGCGGTACGTACCCTGCAGCCGGTGCTGGAAGCATTGGGGCGCGAGCCGGAGGAAGCTGCGGCGTCGCTGGGGGCCAATCGGGTCACCACGTTTCGGCGTGTCATCATCCCCGAGTTATTGCCGGCATGGTTGACAGGGTTTTCGCTGGCATTTGCGCGAGGTTTGGGCGAGTACGGTTCGGTCATCTTCATTGCCGGGAACCTGCCCTACAAGACCGAAATTGCGCCGCTGCTGATTACCATCCGCTTGGAAGAGTACGACTACAACGGCGCGGTAGCGATTGCCGCGTTGTTGCTGGTCGCTTCCTTCTTGAGCCTGCTGCTGATCAACCTGCTGCCACTGTTATTCCAGCGCGGGGGCGGACATGACTGAGGGGCCTCGATGTAACGATGACCCACTGCGCGAACCCGGATGGTTGCGCTGGTTGCTGATCCTGACTGCGGTTGCGGCGATTGGCTTGCTGGTGCTGCTGCCGTTGGTCATGGTACTGGGGGCGGCCTTTGGCAAGGGCTTTCATGCCTGGTGGCAGGCACTGGTGGCGCCTGACGCGCGCAGTGCATTGGCATTGACCCTGTTCACCGCGGCCATCGTGATACCAGTCAACGCCGTGTTTGGTGTGCTGGCGGCGTGGGCACTCACGCGGTTTTCGTTCCGCGGCAAACGCGTGTTGCTGGCGCTGATCGATTTGCCATTCGCGGTATCGCCGGTGGTGGCTGGCCTTTGCCTGGTGCTGTTATTTGGCAGTGCAGGTTGGTTTCATGCATGGTTGCAGGCGCATGACATCAAAGTGCTGTTTGCACGTCCCGGCATTGTTTTGGCGACGTTGTTTGTCACCTTTCCGTTTGTGGTGCGCGAGCTGGTGCCGTTGATGCAGCAACAAGGTGCCGATGAGGAGCTGGCTGCGCGCTCGCTTGGGGCCAGTGCATGGACGATGTTCCTCCGCGTCACCCTGCCGAAGATCAAATGGGGTTTGTTGTACGGCGTGCTGCTGTGTGCCGCCCGGGCGATGGGCGAGTTTGGTGCGGTGTCGGTGGTGTCGGGCCATATCCGTGGCATGACCAACACCTTGCCGCTGCATATCGAGATTCTCTACAACGAATTTGATGCCACGGCTGCATTTGCAGTGGCCTCCCTGCTGGCAGGGTTATCCCTGCTCACCCTGGTGTTGAAAGTCTGGCTGGAAGCGCGGCATGGCGACGCGCTTGCGCAATCTCATAGGCGGCATTGATCATGCAATTGACGATTTCATCCTTGCACAAGCGCTATCCCGGCGTGGCGGCGCTCGATGGCGTCGATTTGGATATTCGCTCGGGTGAGCTGGTCGCGTTGCTGGGGCCATCGGGGTCTGGCAAGACCACGCTGCTGCGCGTGATTGCCGGCTTGCTGCATGCCGATGCAGGACGCGTGTTGTTTGGCGAAAACGATGCCACCGGGTTAAGTCTGCGCGAGCGCAATGTGGGTTTTGTGTTCCAGCATTACGCATTATTCCGGCATATGACTGTAGCCGAAAATATTGCGTTTGGTTTGCGCAGCCGTCCGCGTGCAAAACGCCCAGACAAGGCCAGTATTGCAAGGCGCGTGCAGGAGTTGTTGCAGCTGGTACAACTCCCCGAGCATGGTGGGCGCTATCCCGATCAGCTCTCCGGGGGACAAAAGCAGCGCATTGCGCTGGCGCGGGCACTGGCCATTGATCCGGCAGTGTTGCTCCTGGACGAGCCTTTTGGCGCGCTGGATGCCAAGGTGCGCATCGAACTACGGCGTTGGCTGCGAAAACTGCATGAGCAGACCGGGCAAACCACATTGTTTGTCACCCATGATCAAGAGGAAGCGCTTGAGTTGGCGGATCGGGTAGTGGTGATGCGGGCGGGCAAGGTCGAGCAGGTGGGTACACCCGATGCCATCTATCGCTCCCCAGCTTCGCCCTATGTGTTCGAATTCATTGGGCGGGCCAATGTATTGCATGGGCAGGTGATCAACGGGCGTTTTTGCGCGGCGGGAGTGACGCTGGATGCCGGCGGGGTTGTTGATGGTCCGGCGCGATTGTATGCGCGGCCACATGATGTGCAGTTGGCTGCGCCAGGGGCAGATACGTTGTCGCTGCAGGTGCGCGGGGTGCAGCGGTTGGGTGGGCGGCTAACCGCCGAATTTGCGCTGGGTGGGCAAGCGTTGGAACTGGAGACGTTGGACACTGCGGCCGTGCCGCTGCTGCCGGGTGAGCATGTCACAGTGCGCGTGGCCCGCTACCGGGTGTTTCCAACCTAGCGGATGCGAGTGTGGGAGCATGGAGCAGCAAAAAAACGCCCCGGTAAGCGGGGCGTTTTGTGGAAATATCACGCCAGGCGTTCAACCCTTCTTGCGCAGTGCCTCGTACACGGCCAGCAAGACGATCGCAGCACCAATGGCGACCGCCCATTGCATCAGGCTGCTGGTGATGTGCAACATGCCAGAGATGTAGCCGCCGGCGACCGCACCCACGATGCCCAGTACGATGGTCATGATCCAGCCCAGGGGGTCTGCCCCCGGTTTGAGCAGCCGGGCGAGAACGCCAATGACCAGGCCGCCGAGGATGTAGCTGAAGATCCCGTTGAACATGTGTTACCTCCGCTGGGGTGTGGACGAAAATGCGACGGATCAGATGCCAACGCCGGCACTGAGATTAACCCATGGCGACCGCAGTTTCCGGTGCGCATGCTTCAGATCATGTGAACTTCGCTGTCGGGTGGGGTGACTTTCAGGGATCGATCAGCGCCCCAGCTCGAACACCATATCCACGCTCACCGAGACGCTGCTTTCGCCGGCGGCGACCGCCGTGTCCTTTGCCATTGGGGCCGGGGCTGCCATCATTCGCATCACCGGCACCGGCTGCGGTCCACTGCTGCCACCTTCATTGATGCTGACGATGCGCAGCACGCGCATGCCCAGCGTATCGGCATAGGTCTGCGCTTGCGCTTGGGCTTTTTTCACCGCGGCAATGCGCGCCTCGGTGTAGGCCGGGTCAGGTTTGTCGATGCCAAAGGTTGGTCCGTTGATCTGGTTGGCGCCCTGCGCCACTAGGGTGTCGAGCACCTTGCCGAGTTTGCCCAGCTCGCGCACCTTCACGTTGACGGTATTGCTGGCCTGATAGCCCACGATGGTGGGTGGCATGTTGTCGGCATATTTGTATTGCGGGTTCAGGTTGATGCCGCTGGTCTGGATGTCGCGCTCGGCAAGTCCGGCTGCGCGCAGGGCCGCCATCACTTTGTCCATCTGCACCGCGTTGTTGCGCATCGCCGTATTGGCTTCGGTGGATTGGGTCACTACGCCAGTGGAAAGGGTGGCGATGTCAGGGGTGCGGCTGGTCTCGGCGCTGGCGGATATCGACAGCAAGGTGGTTTGTGGCGCAGCGGCGGCGATATCGGCGGGTTTTGCGTGTGTGGTCATGGGCAGGGCCGTGGCAAGGGCGAGAGCAAGCAGCAAGGGGCGCAGAGGCATCATGGACTCCATTTGTTGGGGGAACGATTACGTGCTGGGGGTGAACGCACGGTGAGCCGAAATGGGGTTAATTGCGTGAAACGGTGCCGTGGGGCTGGGGTGCACAGTAGGCCACAGGTTAGACTGCAGGCATGTTGCATCTTGCCTCGCGATCGCCCCGCCGCGCCGAATTGTTGACCCGTCTGGGGTTGCAGTTTGGCATCCTCGACCTTGCTATTCCCGAGCAGCAGGACGCTACCGAGTCTGCTGCCGACTACGTGCGCCGGGTGGCGCGGGAAAAGGCCGGGGCTGGCTTGTTGCAGGTAGTGGCAGTGCCCGATGCGGTCGTGCTGGGGGCCGATACCGAGGTGGTTTTGGACGGCGTGGTGTTTGGCAAGCCGGCCGATGCGGTGGAGGCCGCCGCCATGCTGCGGCGTTTGTCCGGGCGCAGCCATCAGGTCATCACTGCGGTCTCGCTGCTGTCGGCGGCACGCGAAGCGCAAGCGGTGGTGGTGTCGGAGGTGACGGTGGAAGCGCTGTCCGATGTCGATATCGCCCGCTATCTGGACACGGGTGAATGGCAGGGCAAGGCTGGCGGGTATGCCATTCAGGGCTGCTTTGAAGCGCACGTCTTGCGGCTGGACGGCAGCTATTCCGGGGTGATGGGCCTGCCCTTGCAGCAGACCGCGCAGGTGTTGCGGCAGTTTGGGTTGCTGCCATGAGCGAGGATTTGCTGGTCAATGTGACACCGCGTGAAACCCGCGTGGCGGTGGTCGAAAACGGCATGTTGCAAGAGCTGCACATCGAACGCGGCAGCCAGCGCGGAGTGGTCGGCAATATCTACAAAGGCAAGGTGCAGCGGGTGATGCCGGGGATGCAGGCGGCTTTTGTGGAGATCGGGCTGGAGCGCGCCGCGTTTTTGCACGCCAACGATATTTTTCGCGCCGCACCACTGGATGCAGTGGATGGCGATGACGTGCCGGCGGCACCGCCACCGCAGGTGCAAATCCCCATTATCGACCTGCTGCGCGATGGTGCCGAGATCGTGGTGCAGGTGGTGAAAGATCCGATCGGCAGCAAAGGCGCCCGGTTGACCACCCAGATCAGTATTCCTTCGCGCTATCTGGTGTTGCTGCCGCGTTCCAAAGTGATTGGTATTTCCGCCCGGATTGAAGATGACGCCGAGCGTAGCCGACTGAAGACACTGATGGCCGAGTTGACCGCCGGCGGGCCCGGCCACGGCTTCATCGTGCGCACCAATGCCGAAGGTCAATCCGCGGAGGCATTAGCCGAAGATATTGCCTATCTGGGGCGCGTGTGGGAGCTGATCGAGCGCAATTCCGCTGCCGCAAAAGTGGGTAGTTGCATTTATGAGGATCTCAGCCTGCCACTGCGTGCCGTACGCGATTTGATTCGCCGCGACGTGGACAAGGTGAAGGTGGATTCACGCGAAACCTGCGAGCATCTGCGGGAGTTTGCGGCCAAATACATGCCGGCATTGGCCGACAAGATCGAGCATTATTCGGGCTTGCGCCCGATCTTCGATATGTACGGCGTCGAGGATGAAATCCAGCGTGCCCTGGATAAGCAAGTGCCGCTCAAATCCGGCGGCTATCTGGTGATCGATCAAACCGAGGCGATGACCACGGTGGATGTGAATACCGGCAGCTTCCTGGGACAGCGCAATCTGGAAGAAACGGTGTATCGCACCAATCTGGAAGCGGCGCAGGCGGTGGCACGGCAACTGCGGCTGCGCAATCTGGGTGGCATCATCATCATCGATTTCATCGACATGCACGATGTGGAGCATCGCCGGCAGGTGCTGCGCACGCTGGAAAAATCCCTCATCAAGGATCACGCCAAAACCACGGTGTATGACTTCTCGCCGTTGGGCTTGGTGGAAATGACCCGCAAGCGCACGGTGGAATCACTGGAGCGCCAGCTGTGTGAGCCCTGCCACGAATGCACCGGGCGCGGCATGGTCAAGACTGCCGAAACGATTACTTACGAAATCTTCCGCGAGATCGTGCGCGCGGTACGCCAGTTTGATGCCGCCCGCTTGCTGGTGATCGCCTCGCCAAAAGTGGTTGGGCGGATTACCGACGAAGAATCCAACGCGGTGGCCGAGCTGGAGGAGTTCATTGGCAAGTCGATCCGCTTTCAAGCCGATGCGCAATATCTGCAAGAGCAGTTCGATGTTGTGCTGCTGTAACTGCCGGATGAGTGCAGTAGTGCATGGTGTGCGATACGGTTTGACCGAGGTTGCGGCATGAGCCAGCCCCGTCGCTGGCGCAGTGTGTGGCGGCACACATGGCATGCGCTCGCTGTCATGCTTGCGTTGTTGGCGCTGGGCAATGGCGTGGGCAGCCTGCTGTTGCCGATGGTCGAGCGGCATCCCGAGCGCGTGGCCGCGTGGCTCAGTGAACGTGCCGGGCGCACGGTCGCGTTTGATCATCTGGATACCCAGTGGACACGGCGCGGGCCATTGTTGCGGCTATCCAATTTGCGCATTGGTGATGCGAGAAATCCGCTGCAGATTGGCAATGCCGAGATCCAGATTGCCCAATACGCGGGGCTGTTGCCGGGGCGCTCGTTCACTGAGCTGCGCTTGCGTGGTTTGGACTTGACCCTGCAGCGTGACGACAACGGGCAATGGCAGGTGCGCGGGTTACCCGGCCAGCAAGCCGGCGGTGACCCGTTGGAGGCACTGTCGCATTTGGGGGAGCTGCAGCTGGCGCAAGCCAGCTTGCGGGTGCTGGCCCCAGCACTGAAGTTGGACTTGTACCTGCCGCGCATTGATCTTCGCCTGCAAGTCAATGGCAACCAGGTACGCGCGGGTGCAAGTGCCTGGCTTGGCAATACGGCAACACCGTTCAATATCGCTGGTGTGCTGGATCGTACCAGTGGCGATGGTCGCGTCTATGTCGGTAGCCGGATGGTGGATTTGGCGGATTTTGGCGACAAGCTGCCACTTCTGGGCGTGACTGCAGTGACTGGGCGTGGCCGCTTGCAAGGCTGGGCACAGTTGCGCAGCTACCGGGTGGTCGCTGTGCGGGCCGATGCCGGATTGTTGGATGTGCGTTTGCGGGGGGCGCCGATGCCTGCGGCAATGATGACCGCAGCAACCACCACTGCAGCAACCAGCACAGGGGCGACACCTGCAGCCAGCCATGAGGTGGGGGAATTGGTATTGGCGGCCAATTGGTCCGGGCGCTTGCAGGATTGGAGGTTGCAGGTCAGTCGATTGCGGATTGGCAATGGTGCCGGGCGGCAGATCCTGGATGGTTTGTCATTGGCAGGTGGGCAACGCTATGCAATGCACGCTGCACATTTGAATGTCGCGCCACTGTTGCAGTTGGCGGCATTGAGCGATGCCTTGCCTGCGCGGCTGCGGCAATGGGTGCAGACCACGCAGCCGGTAGCTGTATTGGACGATGTGGATATCCGGGGCCATACCGGTGGCATGCTGCATGCCAGCGCCCGTATCAGTGGCTTTCGTTTCGATCCGGTCGGACATGCACCTGGAATGCGGGGCGTCGGTGGTTGGTTGCAGGCCGATCAGGATGGCTTGCGCATGCGCTTTGATCGCACTGCCACGGTTGAATTTGATTGGCCAGCCGGCTTCGGCGTGGTGCATCGCTTCAAGATGGATGGAGAAGTCGTGCTGTGGCGAGATGTGGCCGGCTGGACCATTCAGACCCCCGGTTTGGCAATTGATGGCGGGCTGCTGCAAGTACAGGCGCGTGGCGGTATTGGTTTGCAGGATGACGGTAGCCATCCGCATCTGGATATCGCCGCGGATATTGGCGATGTGCCGGTCTCTTTTGCCCGTGGATTCTGGATCCATCACCTGATGCCGAAATCCTCGGTGCAGTGGTTGGATATGGCGCTGCGTGGCGGCACTCTGCGCAATGTGCATGCGGTGGTGGCGGGCGATCTGGATGATTGGCCATTTCGCAATGCGCCTGGCATGGCCGGTGCTGGTGTGTTTCGTGCGGACGCACATATCGACGATGGCACCATCAAGTTTCAACCCGATTGGCCTGCCGCAGAGCATATGGATGCCGATGTCAGTTTCGTGGCCGACGGCTTCAGCGTGAATGGGCGCGCGCAATTGGCGCAGATCGCCGCCACCCAGCTACGTGCAGGGATTGACCGCTTTGGTCAAGCCGAGTTGTGGGTGGATGCCGACACCACTGGTGATGCCAGGCATTATCTTGACCTGCTGCGCGCCAGCCCGCTGCATAAAGACTACGGTGACACGATGGATCACCTGCAGGTGGCCGGACCTGCGCAAGCACAATTCCATATGAAGTTGCCTTTGCATCAGCAAACCCCGGCACCGCCGGTGATTACCGGCAGCGTGAATTTAGGCGGTGCCAAGTTGGCCGAAACGCGCTACCAAGTAGCTTTTGACCAAGTACGCGGACAAGCCAACTATGACCAATCCGGTTTCGATGCCCCCGCATTGCAAGTGCGCTATGACGGCGCTCCGGGAGTGTTGGCGTTACGTGCAGGGCCGCATGTGCAAGACCCAGCGCAGGCATTCGAAGCACAGTTGCAAATGCAGGCCGAGATCGACGGGCTATTGGCCAAGGCCGGCAATTTGGATTGGTTGAAGCCATATCTGCGTGGCAGTTCGCAGTGGGTGGTGAGCATGGCGGTGCCACGCCAACTGCGCGCCGGGAGTGCGTTGCCATCACTGCTGCAGTTGCGCTCCAATCTGGTGGGTACTGCGTTTGATCTGCCTGCACCCATGCACAAACGCGCGTCAGATGTGTTGCCGGCGACTATTGCAATTCGCTTGCCGCTGGACAGTGGTGACATCGAGGCCAGCTTGGGCGATGTGTTACGCCTGCGCAGCCACAGCGCGCATCGGCAAACCGGCCTGCGCATGCAATTGGGGGCGGGCGAGATGGCCGCACCACCGGCACACGGTCTGGTGATCAGCGGCCATGTGGCGCAGTTGGATGCGCTGGATTGGATCGGGTTGGCCACGGGTGCCAAGGGCCAGGCCGATTTGCCTTTGCAGCGCATCGACATTCAGGCAGCAAACATGCAGTTACTGGGCGCAGCATTTGCCGACACGCGTGTGCAAATGGTGCCAATACCGCAGGGCATCACCGTACAGATACAGGGCAGTGCAATCGCCGGTAATCTGCGTATCCCGGAGCAGGCCGGCGCCAGTGTCAGCGGCCATTTCGATCATCTGTACTTGGCATTGCCAGCGGTAGCCGCGTCGGCTGGTACCGGCCGTGTCGCCTCATCGGTATCGGCATCGCTCAGTGACAAACCGAATTCTTCAGCGCCCGCGTCCACCGCATCGATCAACAACATCAACCCCGCCGTCATCCCGCCGCTGGCGCTGGATGTGGCTGATTTTCGCTTTGCCGGGACAGCAATGGGCAGCGCACGCTTTCGAAGTTCGCCAATAACCGGCGGCATGCGAATGGACGAATTTCGTACATCGGGTGGCAAGCAGCGGTTGGCGGCAAACGGCAGCTGGATAGGTAAGGGCGGTATGGCGCGTACCCAATTCCGGCTGGATGCCGACAGCGACGATGTAGGTGCGTTGCTGACCGGGTTTGGGCTGGGCGGACAATTGGTGGGAGGCAAAGGCCGAATGACCGGTGCCGCCAGTTGGAACGGTGCGCCGGATGCGTTTGATATCACCAAGATCGATGCCAGCCTGCGTGCCGATGTGCGCAATGGCCGTTTGCCGGAAATTGAACCAGGTGCCGGCAGGATGTTGGGGTTACTCGGTGTCAGCCAATTGCGTCGACGCTTGACGCTGGATTTCAGTGATTTGTTCAGCAAAGGCTTCGCTTTCGATCATCTGCAGGGCGACATTCGGCTGAGTCAGGGCAATGCACACACCGAAAATCTGAGCATCAAAGGGCCCGCCGCCGATTTGAATCTGCACGGTGGCGTCAATTTGCGCAGCCAACAGTTCGATCAAACGGTGGAAGTGATGCCTCGTTCCGGAGGTCTGCTCACTGCCGTGGGCGCGCTGGCTGCAGGTCCCGTAGGGGCGGCAGTTGGCGCTGTGGCCAATGCCGTATTGGATAAGCCAATGTCTGGAATCGGGGCCAAAACCTATCGCATCACCGGCCCGTGGGCTGCTCCCAAGGTCGAGGTGGTGGCCAAGCACCCTGCGCCGGCGACCGTTCCTTCCGCGGAAGGTGATTGATCTTTCCCCGATCGCCGCCATTTCCTTCACTAGCAATTGAACTTGAGTACGCTCTGCATGAATGCATTGACCCTTGCCGAATCCCGCCTGTTGGCCCCCACCGGGCTGGATGCGTCCGCGTTGTCGCGCGCTTTCGATGCGCTGCTGGGGCCGGGCATTGATTTTGGCGACCTGTATTTCCAGCATGCCCGCCGCGAGGCGTGGAGCATGGAAGACGGCATCGTCAAGGACGGTTCGCACAGCATCGAACAGGGTGTGGGCGTGCGTGCAATCTCCGGCGAAAAAACCGGGTTTGCGTATTCCGACGAACTGGATGCGCCGGCACTCCTGGCCTCTGCGCAATCCGCCCGTGCGATTGCGCGGGATGGTCGCAACCACGGCGCGCATGCCTTGCAACGGACGCATGGCCATGCGCTCTACCCGGCATTGGACCCGGTGGATGCGCTCGACAACGCCGCGAAAGTGGACGCACTGCGCCGCGTGGACGGCCTGCTGCGCGCGCTGGAACCGCGCGTGCAACAAGTGATGGTGAGTGTCACCGGCGGCGTGGATACGGTGCTGGTGGCGCGCAGTGACGGCGTGCTGGCGGGCGATGTGCGGCCGCTGGTGCGAATGAATATCCAAGTGATCGTCGAGCAGAATGGCCGCCGCGAATCGGGCTTTGCCGGGTTTGGCGGGCGCTATGGTTATATCGAACTGCTGGCCGACGACAAGCCGGAAACATTCGCCCGCGAGGCGTTGCGCCAGGCCTTGGTGAATCTGCAAGCCATCGACGCGCCCGCCGGGGTGATGCCGGTGGTGTTGGGTCACGGTTGGCCAGGCGTGTTGTTGCACGAAGCGGTGGGCCACGGGCTGGAGGGCGATTTCAATCGCAAGGGCACCAGCACCTTCGCCGGCCGCATCGGCCAGCGCGTGGCCTCCAAAGGCGTCACCATCGTCGATGATGGTACCTTGGAAGGCCGCCGTGGCTCGCTCAATATCGATGATGAAGGCACGCCTACCGCCTGCACCACGTTGATCGAGGACGGTATTCTGGTCGGCTACATGCAGGACACCCACAACGCCCGCCTGATGGGCATGGCCCCCACCGGCAATGGCCGCCGTGAATCGTTCGCGCATCTGGTGATGCCGCGCATGACCAACACCTACATGCGTACCGGCACCCATGACCCCCAGGAGATGATTCGGTCGGTGAAAAAAGGCCTGTACGCGGTCAACTTCGGCGGTGGGCAGGTGGACATCACCAGTGGCAAATACGTGTTCTCGGCCACCGAGGCCTACCTGATCGAAGATGGCAAGATCACCGCGCCGGTGAAAGGTGCCACCTTGATCGGCAATGGCCCGGAAACCATGCAGAAGGTGGCGATGATTGGCCATGACCTGGCGCTGGATGACGGCGTCGGCATCTGCGGCAAGGATGGCCAAAGCGTGCCGGTGGGCGTGGGTCAGCCGTCGCTGCTGATTTCAGAGCTCACCGTGGGCGGGACGCAGGCGGGCTGATCAGTCGTGGCTGTCTTCGTCACCGTCATCCGCGTCGGCGCTGGCCTCGCCACCCGCCAACACGTCCCGCAGCTCCCGAAACAGCTCGCGGAAGGCGCGCGGCGGTTTGTTGTGTTTGCGTTCGTCAAACGTATTGCGCACCAGTTGGCGCAATTTCTGGCGGTCGGCTTGCGGGTGCTGCGCCAGCAAGTCGGTCATCGCGGCATCGCCATCGTCGCCCAGCAGCGCCTCGCGCAGCACTTCGGCGCGGTGCAGCATGGCAGTGTCGCGCCGTGCCGCCTCGCCGTCTTTGCTCATCGCATCACGGATCGCATCCAGCTGTGCATCGTCCAGCTTGCGCATCTGCTTGGCCAAAAACGCCAATTGCCGCTTGCGCGCCCCGTGCGAACTCATGCGCTGGGTGTCGCGGATATGCGGCAGCAGCTCGTCCGGAATCGGCAATTTGCCCAACTGGGTGGCGGTCAGCGCCACCAACACTTCGCCCAATTCCAGCACGTCCAGCGCCGCACGGCGTTGCGCGCTGCGGCTGGGGCTGAAAAATTCGCCGGTCTCTTCGTCATGTCCTCGCATTGCTACAGGATAAGCCATTGAACAACACACTCACACAGTCCCTGCCCACCGATGACAGCACGCAGCGTCAACAGCGGCTGGCCGGCATCGCCCAACAATTACTGGAACGCGCGCGCAGCGCCGGGGCCAGCCAGTGCGAGGTGACCTGCAACGAGGATGCCGGGCTTGCGGTCAACGTGCGCATGGGCGATGTGGAAACGGTGGAGGCCACCCGCGACCGTGGGGTGGGCATCACCGTGTACTTTGGCCAGCGCAAAGGCAGCGCCAGTAGCGCCGATCTGCGCGAAGCCAGCTTGGCAGCGACGGTGGCGCAGGCCTGTGCGATTGCCAAACATACCGAAGCAGACCCGGCATCCGGCTTGGCCGACGCTGCGCTGATGGCGCAAACCCTGCGCGAGTTCGACAGCTGGCATCCGGCCGCGTTCGATGCCGACCGTGCCATTGATTTGGCGCTGGCCTGCGAGGCCGCCGGCCGTGCGGTGGATGTGCGCATCGGCAATTCCGATGGCGCATCGGTGAATGCCAATGCCTCGATCAGCGTGTACGCCAATTCACACGGTTTTCTCGGCACGGAGCGCAGCACTTCCTACAGCGCAGGCTGCGCCTTGATCGCGGGTGAAGGTGAGGCGATGCAGCGCGACGGCTGGTTCAGCGTGGCGCTGGCGCAGGACGATCTGGAGACGCCCGAGGCCATCGGCCGCAAAGCCGCGCAGCGCACCTTGCAACGGCTCGATCCCAGGCCGTTGCCCACCGGTCAGGTGCCGGTGTTGTTTTGCGCGGAAATGGCGCGCTCGTTGATTGGCAGCTTCATTGGTGCGGTCTCTGGCGGCGCGTTGTACCGGCGCGCCAGCTTCCTGCTGGACAGCGCCGGCACGCGCGTGTTCCCGGACTGGTTTGCGATTGAAGAAGACCCCTTTGTGCTGCGCGGCTTCCGCTCCGCGTCGTTTGATGGCGAAGGCGTGGCCACCCGCAAATCGATGTTGGTGGATGCCGGCATCGTGCAGCGCTATGTGCTGGGCAGCTATTCGGCGCGCAAGCTGGGGCTTGCCACCACCGCCAATGCCGGCGGCGTGCACAATTTGCAGGTCAAGGCCAATGCCGGCGATCTGGCCGCGCAAATCCAGGCGATGGGGCGTGGCTTGCTGGTGACGGAATTGATGGGGCAGGGCGTGAATGCGATCACCGGTGATTACTCACGTGGCGCGGCCGGGTTCTGGGTGGAAAACGGGGTGCTGGCCTATCCGGTGGACGGCATCACCATTGCCGGCAACCTCAAAACCATGTTCGCGGCGATTGAAACCGTAGGCAATGATGTGGATGTGCGTTCGCATGTACGCACCGGTTCGATTTTGATCGGCCACATGACCGTGGCCGGCACCGGTTGAACATGACAAAAGCGTAACCCCGCGCGCGTCAACCTGCGCGGGGCATGCTGCGTTGGCAGTCGTGTTCCCCAAGGAGCATGGCGATGGCAACGATGCAACTGACTAACGCGACCGCAAGCGCGGTCAATCGGTTTGGGCTGGGCGCACGCCCGGAAGAGCTGCAGGCGCTCGGCGATGACCCACGTGGCTGGCTGTTGGCGCAGCTGCAAGGTGCGACACCGATTGCCGCATTCGATGGGCTGCCCGATAGCCGTGCCTATCTGGACATGTACACACGCGTGCAGCAGCAGCGCAAAGCCCTGCGTGAGCAGCGTGCGGCCGGCGCTGCCGACATGCAAAAAAAAGTGGGAGGGCGCGATGAGTTGCGCAGGGCGCTGCAACAGGACCTGGTGCTGCGCCAAGGGGTTGCGGTCAGCACGGCACAGGGATTTCGCGAGCGCTTGGTGCGGTTCTGGTCCAACCACTTCGCCATTTCGGTGGATAAACGCATCGCCTCGCTGTTTGCCGCACCGATGGAGCGCGAAGCCATCCGCCCACATGCCACTGGCAAGTTTTCCGATTTACTGCTGGCAGTGGAACGCCACCCCGGCATGTTGCTGTACTTGGATAACCAGGCCTCGATTGGCGATGATTCACGCGCTGCCATCAATGCCGCACGCCGCAGTGCGGGCACGCCGAAAGCCGGCAAGCGCGGGCTGAACGAAAACCTCGCCCGCGAAATCATGGAGCTGCACACCCTTGGCGTGAATGCTGGCTACAGCCAAGCCGATGTCACCGAATTTGCCCGCGCCATCACCGGCTGGAGCGTGGTGCGTCCCAATGATCGCGATGGTGCCGGAAGTCGCGATGGTTTCGTGTTTCGCAATGCCGCGCACGAACCCGGTGCACGTCGCGTGTTCGGCAAGACCTACCGGCAAGACGGCGAAATGCAGGGCGTGGCGGTGCTGCACGACTTGGCCGTACACCCGGCCACGGCACGGCATGTATCACAGAAATTGGCACGGCATTTCATTGCCGATGAGCCCCCGCCAGCACTGGTGGAGCGCATGGCCAGCACCTGGCTGCGCAGTGGTGGTGACATCGCCGCAGTGTGCCGCAGCATGGTGGAGTCGGATGAGGCGTGGTCAGTGCAAGCGCGCAAGTTCAAAAATCCCGATGACTATTTCATATCCGCACTACGTGCCTGCAATCTGCAAGCGCAGGACGATGTGGCGCTGGCGGTACGCTTGCAGGCGCAATTGGGGCAGCCCTTGTTCCAACCGCGCTCCCCCGCCGGGTTTGGCGATGTTGCAGCCGATTGGGGCGGGCCAGATGCCTTGTTCAAGCGTGTGCAAGCGGCGCAAGCCTTGGCCGATCGCCTGCCCGACATGCAAGGCCGTACGCCCTTGCACATGGGCGAAGCGGCGCTCGGCGCAAGCCTGGACCGGCAAACAGCGACGGCCTTGCGGCGTGCCGAATCCGTACAACAGGGCGTGGCATTGTTGCTGGCCAGCCCCGCCTTCCAATGGAGGACCTGAGATGAACTTCGATCGACGTGGTTTTTTGGGGATGAGTGCGGCCTCGTTGGCGCTGGCCGCCTTGCCCAAATTCGCACTGGCCGCCGCCGGGCGCGGCGACACTCGCTTTTTGTTGGTGCTGTTGCGCGGCGGCTTGGACGGCCTGCATGCGTTGCAAGCGCCCGGTGACCCCGGCTTTGCCGCGCTGCGTGGCGACTTTGTCAACAGCAAAGGCCAAGCCCCCAGTTTGCAATTGAATGTCGATTTTGCCCTGCACGGTGCATTGGGCTTCATGGCGGGCCTGTACGCGCAGCAGCAATTGTTGCCGATGGTGGCGGTCGCCCCGCCATACCGGCAACGCTCGCATTTTGAAGCACAAGATTGCGTGGAAAACGGCACCACTGGCACCAGCGGCACCACCGGCTGGCTCAATCGCTGCGTGGCGGCCATGCCCGGCGGCAAAGGGTTGGCGATTTCGGCGGTGATGCCGCTGGCGATGCGCGGCAAGGGCGATGTCAGCACGTGGTCGCCACCCTTGGCCAAAGGGGTGGATCCCATCCTGTGGCAGCAATTGCAAGTGCTGTACGCCGCCGACCCCAGCTTGGCCCCCACGTTTGCCGGCATCGATGCACGCATGGAAGCGATGGGTGCCGGCAAAAGCCAGAACGGCTTGAAGTTACCGCAAGCCATGGCGGCAGCGGCCAAATTCATGGCGGCCGCAAACGGGCCGCGGATAGGCTTTGTGGAAGACACCGGCTGGGACAGTCACGGTGGTGAGTTGGCCTTGCTGGATCGCAAGCTGGCCGAACTCGATGCCGGTGTCAAAGCCTTCCACGCTGGCGCAGAGTCGATCTGGAACAACACCGTGGTCGTCATCGTCACCGAATTCGGCCGTACCGCGGCCATCAATGGCACCGGCGGCACCGACCACGGCACCGGCGGGGTGGCGTTTGTCGCCGGCGGCGCGGTGAAAGGTGGACGCATTGCCGGGCAATGGCCGGGGCTGGGCAGAACCCAGCTCAATGAAGGCCGCGACCTGTTGGCGACCACCGACATGCGCGCCTTGTTCAAGGGCATCCTGCGCGAGCATCTGGAAGTGGGCAGCGACGCACTGGCGCGCAGCGTGTTCCCAGACAGTGCGGGCCTGCCATCGCTGCCGGGGTTGGTGCGCGCGGGCTGACCTGTTTTTTTCGCAAATGGCGTTATGCTTTGACGAGGGCGCACATCACGCCATAACCCGGGGATACCTAAGCATATGAATGACGTCACTGCATCTTCCGAAGACCGCAATCTTGCAATGCTCACGCACCTGTCCGGCATCCTGCTGGGCTTCATCGTGCCGCTGATCATCTGGTTGACCAATAAAGACAAAACCGACAAGGCTTGGCTGAACACACAGGCAGTGGAAGCGCTGAACTTCCAGATCACTATCGCGATTGCGTATGTGGCAGGTTCGGTATTGATGGCCGTGCTGATCGGTTTTCTGATCATCCCGGTTGTAATTTTGGTCAACCTCGTTTTTTGCATCCTCGCCGGCATGGCCTGCAATAAAGGTGAAAGCTATCGCTATCCGTTCGCACTGCGTTTGATCAAATAATTGCAGGTGATTTGACAGACAAAAGGCCGGGGTAACCCGGTCTTTTGCTTGCGGACTGGCTATAAACCAGCCCTACAACATACGCATCAATGCGCGCGCGGTGGATTCGTCGCGGCATCGCGTGCCAACGCGGCAAGACAGGTAAACTGAGCCCCCCTTTTCCGGCTGCGCGTCCATGTCCGAAATCCTGGTGCCCGTGTCGTTTGGCGAATTGCTGGACAAGATCGCCATCTTGCAGATCAAGTCCGAGCGCATGTCTGATCCCGGCAAGCTGGTCAATGTGCGCAATGAGTTGGCTGTGCTGGAAACCACGTGGGCGGCGCACCCGGCATCGGCGCAGGACATCACCACGCTGCGTGCCGAGTTGAAGGCGGTCAACGAGCGGTTGTGGGTGATCGAGGATGACATCCGCCTGCAGGAAAAGGCGCAGGCATTTGATGCCGAATTCGTGCGACTGGCGCGCAGTGTGTATTTCGAGAACGACGTGCGCGCACGGGTGAAAAAGGACATCAACCTTGCACTGGGCTCGGCCTACGTCGAGGAAAAGTCGTATCAGGATTACGGCACCGGCAGCGGCGCGTAATGGGCTTGTGTCATCAGCTGAAGTCGCTGCGGTAGCGTTCGAATGCAGCGATGGCATCGTTGGCGGTCACCAGATCCATCACGCCTTCGGCTTCGATTTTGCTGCCCCATTTGAGCGACGATGCGGGCTGTCCACGGTACTTGCGCGCGGCATCGTCATAGCGGTTCACGCAGTAGCGTCGGTCGGAATACGGGCCGCTGCGTTCCGGGTTGGTGGCGGCATGCAGGCCCAATACCTTGCTGCCCATTGCGTTGGCGATATGCATCGGGCCCGAGTCTGGCGTCACCACCAAGTCGGCACGCGCCAGCAATGCGGGCAATTGCTTGAGGGTGTCCTTGCCGATCAGATCCAGTACACGTGTGCGGTTTGGCATGGCCGCCAAGAGGGCATCGCCGGTGCTGCGCTCCAGATCGCTGCGGCCGCCACATAAAACCACGCGCCAATCTTGTGCGATGGCGTGTTCGGCCAGTGCTGCGTAGCGCTCTGCTCGCCAATTGCGCAGCGCATGGCTGGAGCAGGGCGAGATCAGCAGTGTATTGCGGCCATCTTCATCCCACTGCGCATGTGCCCAGGCATGCGCATCGGCCGGAACCGGCAATTTCCATGTTACTTGCGAGCGGGTGAGTCCCAAGGGTTCGCAGAAGCGGCCAATGGCATCCAATACATGCCCGTCGATAACTTCGGGGATGCGTTCATTGACGACCAAGCCGTGGCCTTCCTTGCTGCGACTGCGGTCATAACCAATCTTGCGTTGCGCCGGGATGAACGCCGATAGCAAATTCGCGCGGGTGGAGACCTGCAGTTGCAGCAGTGCATCGAAACGCTGGCCAAGTTCGCGGCGGAGTGCGCGCATGCCCTGCAGCCCGCTACGTTTGTCGTATTCGACAAAACGCACGCCGGGCAAGCCATCCAGCAGGCGATGTTCGGCCTTGCCAATCACCCAGTGCAGCTCGGCGTTAGGCAAGCCCGTGCGCAGTGTATGCAGCAGTGGCAGCACATGGGTGACATCGCCCAATGCCGACAAGCGCAGCAGGCAAATGGAGCGGGGGGCTTCGAAATTAGGCACGTATTGCTACACTCGTAGGAATGACTGGATTCGATGCCAATGAGCACCTGACACCATTCCGCGATGGACGCGGCTATGGTGCAATTTTGTTCGACCGCACCCAGATCAGGCAACCCGACCCGCTTTGGTTTGATCCCACGCACTGGGGTGCGGCTGCGCAGCCGGTGGCGGAAGGTGGCCGTGGCGGCGCGTGGTGGATTGATTTTGGTGAAGGTGATGCGTTTTTGCGGCATTACTTGCGCGGCGGCCTGGCGGCCAAACTCAGCCACGATGCGCATTTGTGGCGCGGTATCCAGCATGTCCGCAGCTTTGCCGAATTCCGCCTGTTACGGATATTGCGGGATAAGAAATTACCGGTGCCGCTGCCATTTGCAGCGTGGTATCGGCGCGAAGGGTTGCATTATCGAGCCGCGATCTTGATGCAGCGCTTGCAGCATGTGCATTCGCTGGCGGTGTTGGCCGCGACGGGCGATGCGCCGTGGACGGCTGCAGGTGAGCTGGTGGCGCGCTTTCATCGCGCAGGGGTGGATCATGCGGATCTCAATGCGCACAACATTTTGTTTGATGTCAGCGGTCAAGGCTGGATGATTGATTTCGATCGCTCGCATTTGCGCATTCCAGCAACTGCATGGCGGGAAGCCAATTTGCAGCGCTTGCAGCGGTCTTTACGCAAATTGGCTGGTGCTCGCAGCATGACGCTGGTGGATGCGGAGTTTGCGCAATTGCGCGCGGCCTACCAACAGGCGTGGGATCGCGGGTACTGAGCAGGGTACGGCTGAAAAGGCGGTGGCCCCGCCGGCTGACCTCGGCACCCGCATCAGTCGATACCGTTGCTGCCTTCCGGCCCTGGCGGGGTTTTCGACCTAGCGTCGCGAGGGGCCGACGGGGCCACCATGGAGACTGCCCGGGCCTGTTGTCTGCCCGAGTCGTGGATCGTGCATTGCCCGCTGCGAGGTGCATTGCACCGGATGCCGGCAGGGTGAGGCGAGGACCACGGAAAAGCGAGGCGCAAGTTTACATGCTTTGCGCGACAAAGTCGCCGCACCCGGCAACAATGAGCTGCAATCAATGTCCGCGCATGCGGCCAAACAACCCTGCGGGCTTCTGTGGGGCGGTGGAGGGCGGTGGTGCATCCCCCGCCGGTTCGGCGTAACCGGTAGCGAGGTTGGCGTTGATGAAAGCGTTGACCTCATCAACCGATACGCCACTGGCCTCGGCAATTTCAGTGACGTTGGCTGGTCCTTTCATCATCACGGTGGCAATGCGGAAGTGCTTGGGGTATTCGCGCTCGGTCTGCGGCCATTTCTTGAGCTGGTATTTGCCGGAGGTCGCCGCATCCGACAGCAGGCCGCCCAGCCATTGCAGGCGCGATAGAGGCTGCGCAGCCCCCAGCTTGGCGGCCTCGGCGGTCCATTCGGCAGTATCCAGCGGAACAAAATCAGCGGCCTGCACTTCACCTTCAAAGCAGACAGCAAGCGGTTTCAGGGTGGCCGAACCATGCCAAACACCTGCATTGGCATCGATCAGCAATGCAGGTTGCTGCTCCCGCTGCAAGCGAACCGGTTTAGACAAGCGATGTGGGGTGAGCCAGTGCTGCAGACTACGAATGACAGGCTGCTCTGGAGTGATTGGCTCCGGTTCCGGCTCTGGCTCTGGCTCTGGCTCTGGCTCCGGCATCGGTATCGACTCAGCTGCCGTCTCTGCCATGGGAGTGGTTGCAATGGCTGCTTGCGCAATCTCCGGACGGGCATCTGCGGAGGATGATGGAAGGTCAGTGGCGATTTCGCTTAACAGTACAGTCAGGTCGTTGGCACTGATCGGGTGTGGCAGGCGGTAATCGGTCTGCTGGCGATCAACCGACGAAAGTCCAATGACCTTGCGCCCCATCGAATGCAGCCGCAGCCAGCTCATCGGCCCGTACAAGCTGTCCATGTCGATCAGAACGTAGTCGGCGTTATCACCGTCGACCAAAGTCCAGTGATGGCCGGTTTCGGCATTGGCAATCTTGAAAGCCGATTGCACTTCGGCTTCCGTTTTGCGATCCATTCCGGTGGTACCCAGGGTCAGCGCCATCATCGTTTCCTGTGACTTCCGTGGGCAGTGTTGCCAAGCTGCGGCTCCACGTCAATGGCAAGAGGTCATGGAGTTGTGCTCACGACCGCTGCAATGGTGCAATCGGTGACCGCCGTGGGTGTTTGGGTAATTGCGCGCGCAAGAAAGCCATCTGGTCGGCCAAGATATTGCGATTAGACAAAATCAGGTGCTCAACCCAACTGGGGCGATAAGGAATGGCGAGCAGGGGCATCTGCGCTTGCTGCAGCGTGCGGCTGCCCTTGCGGGAATTGCAGTGCACGCAGGCAGTGACGACGTTTTCCCAGACATCGCGGCCTCCTTTTGAGGTGGGTTGCACATGGTCGCGGGTGAGCGCATGGCGTTGGAATTGACGGCCGCAATACAGGCACAGGAATTGGTCGCGGGCAAATAGCGCCAGATTGGTCAGGGTTGGCGTAGGATCCATCGCCTGTGGGCGCACATGCCCACGCGCGGCGATGATGGGGTGCAGCAGGATCTGGCTGCGCAGGCCGCTGTTGCGATTAATGCCGCCATGCACGGCAAGGCAGGGTTCGCCCAGCGTCCACGCCACGGCATTCCGGGCATACAGACAGGTCGCGTCTTGCCAGCTGAGCCAGTCCAAGGCGCGGCCATGCGCATCCAGACCAAGAAAGCGCAGAGCCGGCGCAAAGGCAAGTGCCGGGTTGCCTGCGGCAAGGGAAACAAACCCGTCCGCGCACAGGTGAGCGGAATCATCGCCGGTATGGGCCGGGCGTACGAGCGCTGTATCGGTCTCCATCGGGAAACCAGCTTATACGCTTTTGATGACGGTTTGGATATGGCGCTGGCCGTCATCCGCCCTGTGGGGCCCTTCTCCCCACACGCAACGCGGGGAGAAGGATATGCGGCGGTTACTCGGCGCCGAAGCCTGCATCCGGCAATGCCATCAGCGGGCTGGCACCGGCTTCGATGGCGGCTTTGTGGGCCAGTGTGCGCGGCAGCATGCGGGCGAAGTAGAAGCGGGCGGTATCGCGCTTGGCATCCTTGAATGCTTGCGGTTTGCTGGTGGCATTGACGGCGGCCACGCTGCGTGCCCACCAGTAGGCCAGTACCACGTAGCCGGAATAGAACAGATAGTCGGTACTGGCAGCGCCCAATTCGTCCGGGTTGCTGGCGGCGCGGGTCAGGGTGTCGATGGTGAGTTTGCCCCATTCCTGGCATTTGCTGCGCAGGGGGGCAATGAATTCGGCCAGCGCCGCATCGCCTTCATGTTGCTTGGCGAAGGCTTCCACTTCGCCGAGGAACAACTTCAGCCCCGCGCCTTGGGTGGCGGCGGTTTTGCGGCCGATCAAATCCAAGGCTTGGATGCCGGTGGTGCCTTCGTACAAGGTGGTGATGCGGGCATCGCGGGCGTATTGCTCCATGCCGTGCTCATGGATGTAGCCGTGGCCACCGAAGCACTGCAGTGCGTTGTAGGTGTTCTCAATGCTCCATTCGGTCAGGCAAGCTTTGGAGATCGGGGTGAGGAAGCTGACCAGGGTATGCGCACGTTCGCGCTCGGCCGGGTCGCTGGCGTGTTCGGCCACATCCAGCAGCGAATAGGCGTGCAGACTGAGCAAGCGGCCACCTTCCACCAGTGATTTTTGCGACAGCAGCATGCGCCGTACGTCGGGCTGCACGATGAGCGGATCGGCCGGTTTGTCGGGGCACTTCGGGCCCGTGAGTGAACGCGATTGCAGGCGTTCACGGGCATAGCGCAGCGCGTTCTGGTAGGCGCGTTCAGACAGGCCGAGGCCTTGCACGCCCACGCCGAGGCGAGCCGAGTTCATCATCACGAACATCGCCTGCAAGCCTTTGTGCGGCTCGCCCAGCAGATAGCCTTCGGCACCATCGAAATTCATCACGCAGGTGGCGGAACCATGAATGCCCATCTTGTGTTCGATCGCGCCACAGCGCACGGCATTGCGCGCGCCCACGCTGCCATCGCGGGCTACCTTGAATTTGGGCACCACAAATAGCGAAATGCCTTTCGCGCCGGCCGGTGCATCCGGTAGTTTGGCCAGCACCAGATGGATGATGTTGGGCACCAGATCATGCTCGCCGGCGGTAATGAAGATCTTGGTGCCGGTGACGGCATAGGTGCCATCGGCCTGCGGTTCGGCGCGGGTCTTGAGCAGGCCGAGGTCGGTGCCGCAATGTGGCTCGGTCAGGCACATGGTGCCGGTCCACTGGCCGGACACCAGCGGCTTCAGAAATACGTCCTGCTGCCACGCTTCGCCATAGGTTTCCAGCGCCTTCACCGCGCCATGACTGAGCATAGGGAAATTGCCCCACGCCAGATTGGCAGAATCCACCAGTTCGGTCAGCACCCCGCCCAGCAGCGCGGGCATGCCTTGGCCGCCATGTTCAGGGGCATTGGTCAGGCCGGTCCAGCCACCCTCGACAAACGTATCGAAGGCTTGCTTGAATCCGGGCGGCGGGGTGACATCGCCGGTGGCCTTGTCGAAGTTGCAACCGATCTCATCGCCAATTTTGTTGAGTGGTGCCAGCACCGTTTCGGCGAAGCGCGCCGCTTCCTCCAGCACCGCATCAGCCAGTTCACGGTTGACGTCGGCAAAGCCGAGCTTGGCGCAATGCGCCTCTGCACCGAGTACATCAAACAGGGCAAAGCGCAGATCGTCGAGGGGGGCTTTGTAAGTGCTCATGACGGGTGTCCGTGCAGATGCAGGCCGACGACCGGCCTGCAGGGATTTTCAGCATACTGCTGCGTATGTTGAGCGAATACTCTAGTTCGGGAAGTCGCCTTAGCGCAGCGCCCCGGGCAGCCCCGGCACGGGCGATAGCGCGCTTTCGCGCTTGATGTCCCACGACTTCTGTTTGCCGTCTTGCGGGGTGGCGGCCAGACTGCCGCTCAAGGTGTACGCCAGGCCGCGGCCGTCGGCCAAAGCGCTGGCGATGCGGGCGCGACCGGACGGCAGGGGGGTGAGGATGGCGTTGACCACATCGGCCGATTCCGGACCGATGTCCAGCCCCGGCTGCACCTCGAGTTTGGCGGCCGGGCCGTTGTCAAAGCGGATGTCCAGCGAGGCTTTGTCAAAGCGCATCGCAATGCTGCTGTAGTTCTGCAAGCGCAGCTGTACATCCCATTGGCCATCGCTGCGCACGGTGAGCTGTTGCAGGCTGGCGGTGGGTTCGGAAACGCGCCGCACCGGGCCGCTGCTGCATGCCGCCAGCAGGAAAGAGAGTGCTGTGATGCTGGCAAACCGACGGATCATGTGTACGCTCCGGGGGGAATCCGGCAAGCATACCCGCCGATCAGTACATCCATCAGAAGCCTTGGTCATTAGCAACCGGCAATTCGCGGATATACAAATCCTTGGCCGCGATATAGGCCTCGGCGAAGCGATACGCTTCGCGACCCATATCGATACGCGCCTCCTGACTCAGCGGCTGGCTGCCATTGGCGTGCACCAATTGCGCGTACAGGGTCAGGGCGATGTCGTGGATGTCCATGTTCAAGTGCGTTGTGTTGGGTGATGCGAGCGAACATACACCCCCACGCCGGTACAGGCGAGGGGGGGCTGCAGTCATGCCGCCGCAGCGGCCTGTCCCGCGTGTCGCCAATCGCGCCAGCCTTTCAATGCCAGCACCACAAATCCGGTGTACAGCATGGCAGTGACATGCAAATCCTTATGCAGGTACATGCCGATATAGACCACATCCACCGCGATCCACATCCACCACGCGGCGATGTGACGACGGTTTTGCCACCATTGCCCGACCAGACTGAACGCCGTCAGGAAAGCATCCAGCCACGGCAGCGATGCGTGGGTGAAGGTGTGCATGATGTAGCCCAGTGCAAAACCACCGAGCAGACCAATCATCAGGTGCAGGCCGGCCAGGCGTGGAGCCAGGCCGGCCACCTGCACATGGCCAGTACTGTCCAGATGGCGCAGCCAGCGTAGCCAGCCAGAAATCAGCATCGCCACGTAAGCACATTGCAGCAGCACGTCCGAATACAACCGGGCGTCGATGAACACCCAGATGTACACCGAGATCGACGCCAGCCCCACCGGATAGCACCATGGGCTGCGCCGCGTGGTCAGCCAGACCGCACCGGCGCTGAGGCACGCAGCGAAGATCTCGTGCAGTGGCATTACATCGCCACCTGCACTGTCAGCCACACCGTGCGTGGTGCGCCGGGGAACAAGTAACTGTCACCGTCGGAGCTGCCAGTGTCGCGCCAGTAGTATTTGTTGAAAAGGTTGTCCACGCCTAATTGTGTGTTCAGCGTTGATTCGCGCCACTGCCTACGCCAGCGCAGGCCGGCGTTGAACACGTCATAGGCGGGTGCGCGTACTTGCCCGGTGGCTGTGGCCGGGTTGGAGGAGACATGCCGCCAACCGCCTTGCACGTCCAGTTGCGGCAGCAGGCGGTAGTCCAACTGCATGCTGCTGCGCAGGCTGGGCACATTGGCGACTTGATGACCCTCGAATGCGGGTGTGCCAGTGCCTTGTGCGCGTGCGCGGATCAGCGCCACGCTGGCGTTGACGTTCAAGCGTGTGGTGATGCGTCCGTTGGCGGAGAATTCCACCCCGCTGTGCACTTCATCACCCTGCTGGACGAAGGTGTAACCGGCGCTGCTGGTATCCGGCTGCGCGTATTGATACGGCTGGCGAATGCGGAATACCGATGCGCCAAGATCCAGCGCATCCTGCCAACGATATTTCACGCCCGCTTCCAGTTGGCGTGACAGGCGCGGCGCGAGCAGTTCACCGTCGTTGCTGGTCCAGAAGGGGGCCTCCTTGCCCAATGCAATGCCGTCGCTGGCACTGGCATACGCGGTGAACATGGCACTGGGCTGCCACAGCAGTGCCAGTTGCGGCAGCGTTTTGTTGATGCGCGTGGTGCGTATCAATTTGCCGGAGCTTTTCCATGCGCGCTCATCCAGATGGACAACACTGGCGCCGGCGATCAATTGCCACTGCGCGCTCAGTTGCATGCGATCGAGTGCAAACAACGAGTGTTGCCAGCCATCGAAGCGGCGTACCGGGTTGCCGGGTTGATTGGGTGAAGGCGCGTACACCGGTGGTTGCACGTCATTGATATTGGCGGTACCCACGTAGTCGTACACGTACGGACGCCGAGTAATGGTGCGATGGAAACTGCTGACACCCATGCTCACGTCGTGCTGGACTGTTTCGCCAAATTGGCCTTCCAGCACCGCGCGCGCTTGGTCGGAAACGCGGGTGTCGTCGGGACTGCGATAGTCGTAGATGTCGTAATCGCCATTGGGTGCGAAGAAGTTGCCTGGCACGGTTCCGCTGGCGCACGCCACTGCGTAGTAGCAGCCGTAAGCGAAGGCGACGTTGTCATCGATCACGCTGCGACTGCGGCCGGCGCTGACGCGCAGTTGCCAATCCTGATTGAAGTTGTGGCGCAAGCGCGCACTGAGATTGTGCGAATGGATGCGCACCGGTTGCTGCCACGGCTGGTACCCCAGCAGCTTTTTCGGATCAGGATTGCCGGGCAGCTGGCTGCCACCCAGCAGCATGTAACCCGAGGCGGAACGCTGGGCGCTGGCTTGGGTGTTGGCATCCAGCTCCAATGTCGTGGTATCCGAGAATTTCCAGTCGGCGGCCAACGCAACCAAGCCACGCCGACCATCGGCATGTTCCACATGCGCATGCGCGGCATCCCACACCACATTGGCCCGCAGGCCAAACGTGGGGCTCAACCAACCGCCTGCATCCAGCGCGGCATAGCGTGAGCCACGCGCATCGGTGCCCAGCGTCAACGTGCGCACCGCTTCCGGGCGCTTGCTGATGAAGTTCACCACGCCGCCGGGTTCCACCACGCCAGCACTGATCCCCGCCAGGCCCTTGAGAATTTCGACTTGTTGCTTGTCTTCCAGTGCGATGATTTGTTCGCCAGTGGCGGCCAAGCCGTTGATGCGGTAGCTACTGCCAAGATCCAGCGGATAGCCACGAATCGCGATGTTCTGGTAATAGCCCAGCGGTGCATAGTTATCCCCCAGGGCCGCGTCTTCACGCGCCAATTCGGACAAGGTGCGGATATGGCGGTCGTCCAGTCGACTGCGATCGATCACATGCAGCGTGGCCGGCGTGTCTTGTGCGCTCGATTTCCCCCAAGTATTGCTGCCGGTGTCGCGCGCAGCATCCTTGGCATCGCCAACCACTTGCACGGCGGCCAATTTGGTGATCTTGCGATCAGTGGCGTCGTGCTCGTCAGCTGGCGCAGCCGTGGCCAACAGCGGCAACAGGGCAAGCAACAGGGGGGTGGGGGAAAGTTTCATGGTTGGTCGTCGGCAATCGTCTGATGGAGGGACGAAGCGACGACGAACACATCATGCTGGAAGCATCCACATGCCGGTGGCATGTGCGTGGCCCTGCACAAGGCATGGCCAGACTGTTCGAATCAAGCTCCCTACGCCGGTGCAAACCGGATCAGGTTCCAAGGGACTCTCTCAGCCCGGCAACGCCGGGCACCCCCGCTTCATGGCGCGCATTGAACCACAGTGCAGCGCTTCAGGCCAGTGCGGGTGCAAGAGCCGGTGCACGAATGACATCCAGCAACTGCAGCCCCGGTGCGCTGTCAAACCAGGCAGCGTGGCCCAGGAAAAACGCTGACCATGCCAATTCAACATCAGCGGATTTACGTGTGATGGCGTGGAAGTACTCCACTTCGGAGAGGGCAAAATCCAGATGTACCAACGGCAGCAACTCGGCCAGCAAGCTGCGTTGTCGTGGCGAGAGCGGCAATACCTTCACGTAGCCTGCAATCAATTGCAGTGCAATGTCCGGATAGATCGCATGCATGCCCTGCTCCAGTTGCAACCATGCAATCGCATTGCGTTCGATCGCGGTGGCAAGATCGAACAGGGCAAAGGTTGGGGCACACAGCCCGAAGTCGAGAATGCTGCTGACCTGGGCAGGCTTGCGCACTGGTTGCCAGAATAAATTGGAGACATGCCAATCACCGTGCGTCCACAAGCGCGATTGGTGGAGCAGTTGTGGCTGTAACCTGGCGTGGCGCGGCAGTAGCGCACTGATTTGCCTGCGCCAATCGCGCATGTGCAGTGCCTCGGCCAGTGCCGGGCGTGCTGCGCAGCGGGCTTCGATGGCGGCGATCAAATCCGGTGCGCGCAGGAGCGTGTCCTGGGCAACGAGCAAAGTGGTGCTGCGCATGGGGGCATCGAAATCTGCCGCGGCGACATGCAGCTGCGCCAGCATTTGCCCTGCGCTGTGCGCATGCTCGAGGGAAAATGGGGGTGTCCACGATGCGGTATTCCGATAGACATCCAGACCCGTGGCCAGCGTGTGCACTTCATATGTCCACTCGCCGCTTGCAATCGCGGTGTGGCCGTCGGCATCGGCAAGTACGGTCGGGACCGGCAGCCCGTGGCTGTTCAGATGGGTGATGAAGGCGTGTTCTTCGCGCAAGGCTTGTGGCGTGCGCACGCGACCATGGTGCCGCTTCACGAACACATCACTTCCGTTGGTGTGCACACGTGCGGCGGCGGAAAACGGACGTGGGCTGTGCCAGTCGATGCGCACCCCGCCGCGTAACGCCGGAAAACGATCCAGCAGCGCATGTACTTCCGTGACATGCAGTGCCGGCCAATCGGGGGTCACCACATCGTGGTTCCAGCCGTGGCTGCGGTGGGGTGGGGTGTGCATGAAGGTGCGCGCGATGAGTGATTCGTGATGCGGCAAGGATACGCCCACAACAAGCAAGGCCCGGACATGCCGGGCCTTGTGTGGCTTCATGCAGCAAAGCAGTCGCGCGTTACCAAATCACCACTTGCTGATCACCACTGCGCATCATCGGGTCACCGGCTTTGCAACCGAAAGCCTGGGCGAATGCGGGCATGTTGCTGGGCGCGCCAATGGCACGGAAGTTGGCTGGTGCGTGCGGATCGGTGGTCAGGCGCACATTGAGTTCTTGCGGAGTGAAGTTGCGACGCCACACGGTGCCCCAGTTGAGGAAGAAGCGTTGGTCGCGGGTCAGGCCATCGGTCTTGGGATCGGGCTTGCCCTCGGTGGCTTTCAGCATCGCGTCATAGGCGGTATTGATGCCGCCCAAGTCGGCAATGTTTTCACCCAAGGTGAGTTTGCCATTGACGTGTTGGCCGGGGCCGGCCAGATAGCCGGAGAACTGAGCGATGAGTTTGTCGGTACGCCCACCAAACCCTTTGGCGTCTTCCGATGTCCACCAGTTTTCGAAATTTCCGGTGGGCCCGAAGCGGCTGCCTTGGTCGTCGTAGCCGTGGGTCATTTCGTGGCCGATGACCGCACCGATGCCGCCGAAATTGGTGGCATCATCCGCCTTGGGATCGAAGAATGGCGGCTGCAGAATGGCCGCCGGGAACACGATTTCGTTCTGTGACGGGTTGTAGTAGGCGTTGACGGTTTGCGGGCTCATGCCCCATTCGGTCTTGTCCACCGGTTTGCCGATCTTGCCCATGGCCCATTGGTAATTGAATGCATTGGCGGCCAGCACATTACCGATATAGCTGTCACGCTGGGTAGCCAAGCCTTCCCAGCTGCGCCATTTATCCGGGTAACCAATCTTGGGGGTAAAGCTGGCCCACTTGTCCAATGCCTTTTTCTTGGTGGCATCGCTCATCCACGTCAGGTGTTCGATGCGTACCTTCAGGGCGTCACTCAAATGTTTGACCAGTTGCTCCATGCGCGCCTTGGATTCGGCGGGGAAGGCGACTTTGACGTAAAGCTGGCCCATCGCTTCGCCGGCTTCTTCTTCAATCGTGCCCAGCACGCGCTTGCCGCGTTCCTTCATTTCCTTTTGGCCACGCAGCGTCTTGCCATAGAAATCAAACCGCTCATTGGCAAAATCGTCCGACAGATACGGCGCAGCACTGTCGATGGTGTGGAAGCGCAGATAGCTTTGCCATTGGGCTGCGGGCACATCGGCCAGCATCTTGCTGACTTCCTGGTGGAAGGCGGGAATGGCCAGCGAGAACATCTTCGGCACGGCCACGCCCTGTGATTCGAAGAACTTCGTCCACGGGAAGTTCGGGGTCAGCTTGTCGGCATCAGCCGGGCTGATCGGGTTGTAGAACAACGACACATCACGCGACATTTCTTCGCTGGATTTGGACACCTTGGCCAAGCGAGTTTCAAATGCCACGACATCCTTGGCCTGGGTAGCAGCATCGGCTGCGGGCACGCCGGAGAGCGCCAGCACCTTGGCCACATGCGCTTGATAGGCGGCCAGTTTGTCGGCTTTGTCCTTGTCGAAGTAATAGCCGCGATCGGGCAAGCCCAAGCCACCTTGCGCGGCGTAGGCAATGTTCATGGTGGAGTCCTTGAAATCGGCTTCCGGGCCAAACCCGAACAGGATGTTTTCACCCTTGGCTGCACTAGCGCGCAGGTAGTCGGCGATCTTGGCCTGACTATCCAACCCGGCAATGGCATCCAGTTGCGGTTTCAGTGGGGTCAAACCCTGTGCATTGATCTTGGCCGCATCCATGCCGCTGGCCCAGAAATCACCAATCAATTTGTCTACACCGCTGGTATTGGTTTTGGCTGCAGCTTGTTCGGCCAGTTGCCGTTGCACACCTTGCGAGCGCTCATCCAGCATTTCGAATGCGCCCCAGCTGCTGCGATCGCCGGGAATGGTATTGGCCGCTAGCCACTTGCCGTTGACGTAACCGGAAAAATCCGTGCATGCGCTCTTGCTGGTATCCAAATCAGCGGGCAAGAAGCGATTGACCGGCGGCAGCTTGGCTTCATCCAAGGTGTAAGGAACTGCCTCCGGTTTGACCGGGACGTTTGCGCTGGCGGGCTTGTCGGCAGGCTTCTGGCAGGCCGACAAGGCGGCTGCAATCGACAGCGACAGCAGCAGGGTTTTGGGGGCGTTCACGGCGATGGCTCCGGTGAGGATGGAAACAAGGGACGCGGCACTGGGCACGCGTTGCGTGCACTGTAAACATTGCGGTTGGGCGCGGCGGGTGCCGGAGGTCATGCGCCGGCACCCGCATCTGGTGGGTGCCGGCTCAGGGCAAATAGCGCGGGTCGGTCAGCTTCATCTCGGTCAGCGGGCCGTATGCCTGCATTACGCTGCGGATTTTGGCCGCGTCGCCGATGGCAACGATGACCACATCCGCAGAGTCGGGAAACACCTTCCGCGCGGCGTTGATCTGCTCCGGGCTGGCAGCAGCAATGCGGCCGAGGTAGCCGTCGACTTTATCGCGGTTATCCCCGTAAATCGCCATATTGGCCAATTCAGCGGCCAGTTGTGACGAGGTTTCCAGCCCCGGTGCAAATTGCCCGGCGATGTAGTGCTTGGCCGAGTCGATGGCCTGCGTATCCAGAGGCTGTTGGTGCAGCAAATCCAAGGTGCTGAGGGCCAGATCAATCGCGGCCTTGGTGGAATCGGTTTTGGTGTAGCTGGTGATGGCAACCGTACCCGGCAACCGGGGACGCTCCAGTTGCGAGGCTGCGCCATAACTCAGCCCTGATTTGATGCGCAGTGCGGTATTGATCATCGAGGTAAAACGCCCGCCAAACACGGTTTGCACCACATTTTGTGCGGCTTCGTCGGGGTCGCCGTGGCGAGTGCCGAGATTGGCCAATGTGAAATAAGTTTGGGTGGCGCCAGGCTTGTCGACCAGCAGCACGCGGCGACCGTTGCGCGGTTGCGCGGTAGTCACCAATGGCAATGTTGCATTGGCCTTGGCCCAGTTGCCGAAGGTGGCCTGAACTTGCTTGCCGATCACCACGGGGTCGAAGTCACCGGCGATGGCAATGATCAGGCGATCGCCGCCCATTTGCTGATTGCGAAAGGCTTTCAGGTCATCCAGGCTGATCTGCGCCAGGCTGGTTTGGTCGCCATCGGCCGGACGCGCATACGGATGCTGCTGGAACAGCCAGGCATTGGTGTAATTGCGAATCAGGCCGCGCGGATCCCCGTCCTTGGCACTGGCGATGGCATCGATGGCGCGCTTTTTCAATTTGTCGAATTCGGCCGCATCCAGGCGTGGCCGTAGCAAGGCATCGCCCAGCAGCGACAGCATCAAGCCCGAATCCTTCGACAGAAATTGCGCATTGGCCACGATCGCCTCGCGCGAGCTGCCAAAACTAAGACTGCCGCCGGCACCATCCACGGTTTGTGCAAATGCCAGCGCATCGCGTTCGCCCGCGCCTTTCTCCATGAGGTCGGCCAGTAGCGAGGCGGTGCCTTCCTTGCCCGCGGTATCGGCCAGTGATCCGCCGCGCACCAATACCGAGGCTGCAATCATCGGTACGTCGTGGCGCGGCATCAGCAAGACGGTGGCGCCATTGGGCAAGATGGTCGTGGTGTATTCAGGCAGATGCACACCAGTGCCGGTGGTGCCAGCCTGTGTGCTCAAGCTGATGCAAGTGGCTACAAGCAAGGTGAACAATCGAGGCAGGCGGCTCATGGGTTGGCCTCCTTGCGGGCCGTGGCTTGTGGGGTAGGTACCACCCAGCCGACGGTGCGGTTGGATTTTCGCAGAATTTTTTGTGCCACCGCCTGCACATCCGCAGCGGTCACTGCGGCATAGGCAGCGGGAGCATCAAACAGCTTTTTATAGTCGCCGTAAAACGTCTGATAGTCGCCGAGTGCCTGTGCCTTGCCATTGATCGTAGCCATGCCGCGCCAGAACGCAGACAGCTTGAGGTTGCGGGCTTTTTCCATTTCCGCGTTGCTTACACCATCGCGGACCAGCTTGGCCAGTTCGTCATCCAGCATCGCCTCGGCCTTGGCTGAATCCCCACCGGGCGGCAAGGCCGCATACACCCACAGCAGGCCGGGGTTGTAGCCATTCTCGACAAATGCACCGGCATCCACCGCAGCCTGTTCTTTTTCCACCAGTCGTTGGTGCAGACGGGAAGACACGCCTTGCGCAAGGATGGTATTCAGCAGCGCCAGTGCCGGGGTGTCCTTGCCGCCTTCGTTGGTGCCGCTGTGATAGGCAAAGGCGACAATCGGGGTTTGCGCATCGGGGCGTTCCAGCAGCAAGCGACGTTCGCCGTGTTGCTCCGGCTCAATGGTCGTGATCTCGCGCGGAGCCGGTTGGCGTGCAATCGGTGCGAGATATTTGTCAGCCATCGCAAACACCTGCGCAGGCTGCACATCACCGGCAATCACCAGCACGGCGTTGTTGGGCGCGTAATACGTCTTGAAAAACTGCTGCAAATCCGCCTTCGTCCAGCGTTCGATGTCGGACGGATAGCCGATGGTCGGGAACTGGTAGGGATGTGCGGTAAACGCGGTGGCCTGCATCTGTTCGATCAACGAGCCGAAGGGCTGATTGTCAACGCTGGAACGACGTTCGCTATACACCACGCCGCGTTCGCTTTCGATCACCTTGTCGTCAAATGCAAGATGCGCAATGCGGTCGGCTTCCAAATCGAAAATGGTTTCCAGCGCGCTGCTGGGGAACCAGTCGGTGTACACCGTGCGGTCGTTGCTGGTACTGGCGTTGTTGCTGCCACCGGACGCTTCCATGATGCGATCGAATTCGCCGGGCGCGCGACGGCTGGTGCCGTTGAACATCATGTGTTCGAAAAAATGCGCCAGCCCGGTGATGCCGGGGTATTCGTTGCGGCTGCCGACTTTGTAGAAGGTGTAGAAATTGGCATTGGGGATGTCGTGGTCAGGCCAGACGATGATTTGCAGCCCATTGGGCAGCGTTTTGCTGACGATCGCTTCGCTGCCCGGCACTTTGGCCGCAGTGGGCGCAGTGGCAGCGGAGCTTGTGAAACTTGTGATGCCAAGCGCAAGCGCGCAGGCAAGGGAAAGAATGCGCATGAAAATATCCGGTGATCGAACCCGTACAGCATGCCGGATTGTGATGGCGGCCGGTACCTGCCGGAAGTCGGGGTCTGCGCTACTCTGCACCGGTCATCCTCCAGGAGCAGTTGCATGGAAGTTCATTTTCACGGTGCGGCGGGTGATGTCACCGGCTCGATGCACCTGATCGAAGCGGCAGGCAAGCGCATCTTGTTGGACTGCGGCATGGTGCAGGGCAGTCCGGAGGCGGATGCGCGTAATTTTGCGCCATTTCCATTTGACGCTAGCCAGATCGACGCGCTGATCCTCAGCCACGCCCACATCGACCATGTGGGGCGCGTGCCGCGGCTGACCTTGGCGGGCTTTGATGGCCCCATTTTCACCCAACGTGCGACCGCGGATTTGTTGCCGATCATGCTGCTTGATTCGGCGTCATTGCAGGAAAACGAAGCCGAGCGCAGCAACCGCAAGCGCAAACCGGGGCAGCCCAAAGCGGTGCCGCTGTACACCCGTGACGATGTGCGCGATGCGCTGTCGCAGTTGCATCCGTTGGACTATGCCACGCGCACGCAGATTCTGGAGGGCGTTGAAATTGCCTTCCGCGATGCCGGCCATATTCTCGGCTCGGCCATCGTGGAGCTGTGGGCCGATGGCAGGAAACTGGTGTTCTCCGGCGACTTGGGGATGCCGAATGCGCCGATTTTGCGCGATCCCACACCGGTGGCCGATGCCGACCTGCTGTTGATGGAGTCCACCTACGGCAATCGCAACCACAAGCAGCGCAGCGAAACCGTCCTTGAGTTGAGTGAAATCCTGGAGGCCGCCTGGCGCGACCACGGCAATGTGCTGATTCCCGCGTTTGCGGTGGGCCGCACGCAGGAGTTGCTGTACTGGTTTGCGCGGCACTGGAATGATTGGGATATGTCGCGCTGGAAGATTTTCCTGGATAGTCCGATGGCTTCCAAAGTGGTGCAGGTGTACGACCATCACCATGAATTATTTGATGCCGAAGCGCGTGAAATCTGGCGCGGGACGCCCAACCCATTCCGCTTGCCCAATTTGCGCGTCACCCAAACCGCCGAAGAGTCGATGTCGATCAACCGCATCCACGGCGGGGCCATCATCATTGCGGGCAATGGCATGGCCAGTGGTGGCCGCATCCTGCATCACATGCGGCAATGCTTGCCCAAGCGGCAGACGCGCATGGTGTTTGTCGGCTATCAAGCCGAAGGCACGCTGGGGCGCAGATTGGTGGATGGCGCGCAGTGGGTACGTATCCACGGCCACGACGTGCGCGTCAATGCACATCGGCATACCGTGGGCGGGCTGTCTGCACACGCCGACCAGCAGGGCTTGCTGGACTGGTATGCCGGATTCCGGCCTTCGCCACCGTTGGCACTGGTGCATGGCGAAGATCTGGCCCGTGAGGCGCTGGCCGGCGAGATTCACGAACGCTTTGGGGTGCAGGCTACGCTGGCGCGACCGGGGATGACGCTGGAGGTGTAGGCGCGTCAGCGCCGCTTCGCGCCACCGGCGGTGGACAGCAGTACCAGCCCGCCTACCAGTCCCATGTTCTTCATGAATTGCAGTAATTGCGGGCCCATTGCCGCGCCCGAAAAATGCCAAAACGGGTGCGATAGCGCGGCATCCACCAATAGCAAGATCGCCGCGATCAAGGTCATCACCCGCAACTGCCAACCGGCTGCAATCAACACCCCCAGCAGCACTTCGCCGGCACTCATCAGCAAGGTCATATTGCTCATCTGCACGCCGTGCAGCGCCTGCCACAGGCGAAAGCCGCCCATCACGATAAACACGCTGGCCAGCAGCCATTGGGCGATTCGAACTTCAAGTTTCATGTGGGTGTCAGAGAGTCAGGGCGAGGGAAGGGGGCAATCGCCGCAGAGTGCCATGCTTGGCGGGACTTGAAAACCACGGCGCATGCAGCCATCGCGGCAGAGCATCGTGAACGGAAAATTCATCTGCGCCGGCAGGCGCGGCGGGTTTGGCGTAAACTCCGCCACATTCTGCGCACGCCTGATCGTTATTCCCGGTCACGCCCGCCGCCTTTGCGGCTCGTTTTCCCCACACGCCTTTCGTCGCGCAGACACGGCCCGGAGTTCCGGCGTCGTGCCATCTGCAGGCTCGTGCGTGGTTTCTTGGGAATCGCACGGGTTCGCCCACGCCTTGCGCGTGGCTTTGACACCCCGGAGTTCCCGATGTCGTTTGAAACCCTTGGCCTTGCGCCTGGCTTGCTGCGCGCGCTTGCCGATAATCACTACACCACCCCCACCCCCATCCAGGCACAAGCGATCCCGCTGGTGCTGGCCGGCCACGACGTGCTGGGCGGGGCGCAAACCGGCACCGGCAAGACCGCCGCGTTTGGCTTGCCCTTATTGCAAAAATTGGCCGAATTGCCCAAGCCGCAAGGCGTGCATCGTCCGCGCGCGCTGATTCTGACGCCTACCCGCGAACTGGCGGTGCAGGTCAGCGACAACCTGCGCAGCTATGCCAAATATCTGCGTTTGAACGTCACCGCGTTGTTCGGCGGAGTAGGCATGCAGCCGCAGATCGATGCGTTCCGCCGTGGCGTGGATGTGCTGGTGGCCTGCCCGGGCCGCTTGATCGACCATCTGGAGCGCGGCACCTGCAAGCTGGGTGACGTGCAGATGCTGGTGCTGGATGAAGCCGATCGCATGCTCGACATGGGCTTTTTGCCGTCGATCCAACGGGTGATGAAGCACGTGCCGCACCAGCGCCAGACCTTGCTGTTTTCGGCCACGTTCGAGCCGCGCATCAAGGCGCTGGCACTGGACTTTCTGAAGGACCCGCAGCAGGTGCAGGTGGCGGCGCAGAACACCGTGATCGAAACCATCAGCCACCGTGCGCACCCGGTGGATGGCAACAGGAAGCGTGACCTGCTGGTGCAGATTCTGGCGCAGCGCCACACCGAACAGGTGCTGGTGTTCGGCAAGACCAAGCACGGCTGCAACCGTTTGGCCGAACAACTCTGCGATGCCGGTTTGCCGGCACTGGCGATTCATGGCAACAAGAGCCAAGCCGCACGCCAGAAAGCGCTCAACGAATTCAAATCCGGCAAGACCCGTATCCTGGTGGCCACCGACGTGGCCGCACGCGGGTTGGATATTCCGCAACTGCCGCTGGTGATCAACCACGACTTGCCGATGGTGGCAGAAGACTACGTGCATCGCATTGGCCGCACCGGCCGCAACGGTGCTACCGGCGAAGCAATTTCGCTGGTATCGCCAGACGAAGCGCATTTGCTGCGCCAGATCCAGAAGTTGCTTGGCCGCGACATCGTGATGGACACTGTGTCCGGGTTTGTGCCTTCACGCGCAATCCGCAGCGATGCCAAGCCGTTCGACAATGCCCCGCGTGGCCCGCGCCCGGCTGCGCGCAATCGTCGTCCGCACGGCAAGCCGCGCACGCTCGAAGCGCATGCCCATGCCCACACTGGGCCAAAGCCGGCGCAGCGCGACAGTCAACGCGATAGCCAGCGCGGCCCGCGCCAAGGTGATCGCCGCAGCGCGCGCTAACACCAGGCACGGATGGCAGTTGGGCGGCTTTGGCATTGGTGCTACTGTCGCCCGCCATGATCGGCAACCATCGAGGGTAGGTAAGACGTGACAGCGAACCAACGTGGCGATAACCGCTGGTGGCGGCCGCAAGTTTCGGTAGAGGTGCTGATTGCGCTGGTCAGCGCCTATTTTCTGTTGGTGACCAATGGCCCCTTGTGGGCGGCGGTGCGTGCCGGTACCAGTTCGACTTCCGTGATGTTGTCGCTGGGTGTGGCGGTATTCGCCCTGCATGCGTTGATCTTTGGCTTGCTGTGCTGGGGCCGCTTGGCGCGGCCACTGTTGGCGCTGTTGCTGGTCGTCACCGCGCTGGCACATTGGTACATGACCCGCTTTGCCGTGGTGTTTGATGCGGAGATGATCCGCAACGTGCTGCATACCGATGTGGCCGAAAGCCGCGAGCTGATGACGGTTGGCATGCTGTTGCATGTGGTGTTGTTGGGCATGGCGCCAGCCGTATTGGTGCTGCTGACCCGCAGCAAGCCGCGTAGCTGGAGGCGCGGTTTGCTGGTGCGTGGCGGGTTTCTGCTGGCGATGCTGCTGCTGGCCGGTGCGGCGGTGGGGATGTCTTCGCAGGGCGTGTTTGCGCTGATGCGTACCGACAAAGTGTTGCGCTACAAAATCACCCCGGGCAACTACATCGTGTCACTGATCAATGTGATCAAGCCTTCGAAGAAAGCCAGCAGCGGCCCACGCCAAGTGGTGGGTGCCGATGCCAAGCGGCCTGCCGCGGCGGCGACGCGCAAGCCACGCTTGCTGGTGTTGGCAGTGGGTGAAACCGTGCGCGGCGATCATTGGGGGCTGAATGGTTATGCACGCCAGACGACCCCGGAGCTTGCCAAGCGCAATGTACTGAATTTCCCCGACGTCACCGCCTGCGGCACCAGCACCGAAGTCTCGTTGCCGTGCATGTTCTCACCGCAAGGCCGCGAGCATTACGACCGCGATGCCATTCGCGGGCATGAATCGGTATTGGACGTGGCTGCACGCGCCGGCGTGCAAGTGCTCTGGCGCGATAATCAATCCGGCTGCAAGGGCATTTGCATCGGCGTGCAATCGCACACCATGGGCCCGGACGATGCCGCCAATTTGTGCGCGGCCGGGCGTTGCTTCGATGAAATCCTGTTGTCGGGTTTGCAAGCCAAACTGGATGCCATGCCGGGCGATGTGATCATCGTGTTACATATGCTGGGCAACCATGGGCCGAATTATTTCGAGCGCTACCCGCCCGCATTCGAGCGCTGGACACCCGTCTGCAAAACCCCTGAGCTGAGCCGCTGCACGCAGGCTCAAATCGCGAATGCCTACGACAATGCGATCCTGTATTCCGATAGCGTGCTGGCGCATTTGATCGACCTGCTGCAAGCGCAAACCCAGCGCGATGCGGCAATGTTGTATGTATCTGACCATGGCGAATCGTTGGGCGAATATGGACTGTATCTGCATGGTGCGCCGTATGCCATCGCGCCCCGGCAACAACTGCATGTGCCGCTGACGCTGTGGCTATCGCCCGGGTTTGCCACCGATACTGGCCTCGATATGGCGTGCTTGCAGAAGGTGGCGCAGCAGCCAGCCAGCCACGACAATCTGTTCTCCACCGTGCTGGGCGCGTTTGACGTGCAAACAGCGGTGTACCGCAAGGACAAGGATTTGCTGGCGAGCTGCCGGCAACCTTGATGCATGGCATATCTGCTGCGTGGCTTGCGCAGCAGATCAATGGCTGCGATGGATGGCCTTGTGCGCCAGTGCTGCCAAAGCGTGTGTATCGGCATCCACGCTGTCCAGCGCGGCCTGCATGCTGGCCGCAAGTTCTTGCAGGCGCGCCCGGCTGGCCGGCACTCCCAGCAACGCCGGGAAGGTAGCTTTGTCTTGCGCCTGATCCTTGCCGGTGGTCTTGCCCAAGGTCGCAGCATCACCTTCGATATCCAGCAGATCATCGCGAATCTGAAACGCCAACCCCAAGGCGTCGGCATAGCGATCTAGCGCCGCACAGCACGATGCGTCGGCATTGGCCGCCAATGCGCCCAGCCGCACCGCGCAGCGCAGCAGTGCGCCAGTTTTGAGTGCGTGCAGACGTTCGAGTTCAGCGAGTGAGAAGGGAAGCGGAACGAAGCCATAGTCATTTTTCGGACGAACAACACCAGCGGTAGAATCATCCCGGTCGGATACATGACGCTGATCTCCTTTTGTTCTTCCTCCAGTTGCGTCGATATCCAGCGCCTGCCCACCGCACATGCCAGCAACACCACTGGCGCGGGCCAATTCGGCAAGCATTGCCACGCGCTGGGGTGCATCCTGTGGCGCGTTGGCCAACACGTCGAAGGCCAGCGTTTGCAGTGCGTCACCGGCCAGTATCGCAGTGGCCTCATCGAACGCCACATGCACGGTGGGCTGGCCACGCCGCAGGGCATCATCATCCATCGCCGGTAAATCGTCGTGCACCAGTGAATAGCAGTGGATCAACTCCACTGCGGCCGCAGCGGCATCCAGTGACGCGTCTGCGGCACCCAATGCGGTGCCGGTGGCGTACACCAGTAAGGGGCGCATCCGTTTGCCGCCGTTGAGTACGGCATGACGCATCGCAGCGTGTAGCCGTTGCGGCGCCACGGCGGGGTCTGGTAGGGCGTTGCTCAGGGTCGCATCAGTGCGCCGGATCCACTCTGGGAATGCGGACTCAGGCATGGTCGCCGGCTTCAAAATCGGTGGCAGCCTCGGGCTTGGCGGGATCGCTGAGTTGACGCACGCGCAACTCCGCCTGTTCCAGCGCCAGTTGGCAATGCCGATACAAGCCGACTCCGCGCTCGTAGGCGGCCAGCGATTCCTCCAAGTTCATGTCGCCGGCTTCCATCGTGCCAACCAGTGCTTCCAATGCGTGCAGCGACTGTTCAAAGTCGGCCACGGGGGAGGGTTCGGATGCAGGTTTCTTCGCCATGGGGGAAGTTTACGCCAGCTGCGTCCATTGCAGCTGCGCGCCGTATAGGCGCAGCCAAGCGTGTAATTGTGCGGACACCACGCTATCGCCGGCGGCCAGCAGGGTGCTGCCTGCCGATAACAGCGGCAGTCGTTGCCGCTGCCATGATGGCATGCCAGCCGCTTGCAGCACATGCTTGAGTGCGTGCGAATGAATGCGCTTTGGCAACACGATGCGCTCCCCGCCTTGGCGGGCATGAACGCGCACCGGCGTGTCAAACCCATCAACGCCAATCAACCGCAGGCTGTCACCATTCGGCAACTCCAGCGCTTGCCTGCCATCCCAGGCTTGCGAAAAATCCAGTGCAAGCGATGGCTGAATGTGGTCGGCATGCAGCAGGTCACGCCAGCGTTGCACACAGGCATCGTTCCATTCGAAACGTGGATTGGCATCCCTGCGCGCCGACAGTAAATCGGATTCGATCCTCGCGACCCCGTTGCCGGGCAGCGGCGGCAGCTGCAATGTGGCGATCCAGTGCCGCAACACGCGGGCGCGGCGCGACGGGGTCAGTTGCAGCAAGCCCGCCACACGCAGGGTGCGGGTATCCACCGCAACCTCGGTCAGTGCCTTGCTATCCTCGGCGTGCAACAACTGCGCGGCGTCGGTACAAAGTGCGGCGCTGCGGGCGAAGGCCGCCGTCGCGTGCGGCCAGCGCTCGTGCAGCATCGGCAATACCTGATTGCGCAGGAAGTTGCGAGCAAACCCGCTGTTGGCGTTGCTGGGGTCGTCGATCCAGTGCAGGCCTTCGCGCTGTGCAAGTGCCTGCAACTGCCGGCGCGGGAAATCCAGTAACGGTCGCCATAACCAGCCGTGTGCGAATGCGCGCCAATCGCGCATCGCCGCCAGCCCCTCCGCCCCGGATCCACGTAGCGCGCGCAACAGGAAGGTTTCGGCTTGGTCGTCTTGATGATGGGCCAACACCAGAATGTCATCAGTCGTCATTGCCGCGGCAAATGCCGCATGTCGCGCTGCTCTCGCTGCTGCCTCCAATCCCAGTCCACTACGGCAATCCACCTGCACCCGTGTCAACGTCAATGGCACCGACAAGGCATCACACATGCGTTGGCAATGTGCGGCCCACTGGTCGGCTTCTGGGTGCAAGCCATGATGCACGTGGATCGCACGCAAGCCCTGCCTTCTCGCGGTGGCATCACTTGCAAGCAGATGCAGTAACACCGTCGAATCCAGGCCGCCGCTGAAGCCGACAAGAAGCGAATGCGGAGCGGGCAAGGTGAATTTCAACGGGGCCAAGTCTTGGGTGCGAGCAGGCAACAATCGGATTGTGTGCCGAGGAATACTCAGCGCTCGTTCCAGCGTATCAAATGCTTATCTGAAGACATCAATTCGCGAAGCGGGTGCCATTGGCGTGCCGGTCTTGCAGGCATAGGCCGTGCCGAACGCGGGTTGCTGCATCAGCGGCACATTGGCGCGCCATTGGCCGGGTGCGCGCACGTCCTGCTGCGCGCGTATCTGCGCTTCATCACTGGCCACTTGCTGTGCCCACAGTTGCGCCCAGCCGTTGAAGAACTGGCGCTCTTGTGCGGTGCTGGGCTTGGGTTGCGCGGTTAGCAAGGCAGCATGCGCCAGTTCGACGCCTGCAAGGTCGGCCAGATTTTCATCGCTGGTCAAGCTGGCGGAGACTTTGACCCCATTGGTGCCCGGATAGGGCAGACTGGCATACAGGGCAGCGACTTTGTTGGTGAGCGCAGTCCAGTGATTGGCCACATCATTGCTCCACCAGTCACGCACATTGCCGTCGGAATCCACATGGCGGCCGCGCGCATCCATGGCATGGCTGAGTTCATGGCCAACCAGCGCACCAAACGCGCCATATTGCTGCGCCGGTACTTGGCTGGGATCCAGCACCGGTGCCTGCAGCATGGCCGCAGTCACGATCAAGCGGTTGTGTGCCAAGTCATAGGCCAGTGCCGGCTGTTGCGGCAGTACATCCCAGCGCCGGTCGGCATTGCCCTTGCCAATGCGCTTCATCTCTTGTGCATGCCGCCACGTGGATGCAATCAGCATGTTGCCGCCAAAACTGCCACGCCCCATCGGTTGCACGGTGAAGTCCAAATCACGGTGTGGGGTACCAATTTCGATACGCAGATGTTCCAGCTTTTTGCGCGCTTCGGCCTTGCCGGCGGCATCCAGCAACGTGCCATCGTCAATCGCGTGAATCAATGCGTCGCGTACGTGCCCGGCGATCAACTCAGCCTGTTTGCGGCTGGCATCGGGCAAATAGGTTGCAGCGTATTCCTTGCCCAGCATCGGGCCCGCGGCCAGATTGATGGCATCCAATACCTGCTGCCAGCGCGGCGCTGGTTCGGTCTGGCCGAGCAACACTTTGCCACGAAAATCGAACGCGGCATCGCGCCACGGTCTGGACAAATACGGTGCCATTGCATCGCCCACGCGCCAGCGCAAATAGGCTTGCCATTGTGCGGGCTTGAGTTTGCCAACCAAGCTGTCAAGTTGCTCGAACAGGGCCGGGTTGGCCAGTGACACGCTGTCGTCGCTGACACCTTGCGCCTTGAGGAAGGCATCCAATTGCAAATTCTTGTATTGCTTGCCAAGGCCGGCAGTAGCGACCGGCGCAAAATTGTTGCGTGGATCGCGTAATTCAGCCAACGGTCGTGTTGCACGTGCGATGCGGGTTTCCAGATCCAGTGCCAACGCGGTCTGGGTCTCGATGTCTTTCTTGGCCACGCCGGTCAATGCAAGGATCTTGCGCATGTAATCGGCATAACGCGAGACCAGTGCTTTGGTATCGGCATCGCTGCGGGTGTAGTAGGCGGGGTCGGGCAGGCCAAGGCCGCCTTGGCTGAAATAGCCAAGATGGCGATCCAAATCGCGCAAATCGATGTCGGCATTGAAGCCAAACGCCACCGGAATGCCCACTTGATGGAGGGCGGCTAGGGCGGGAGCAATATCACCCGTCTTGCGAATGGCATCAATGCGTTGCAGCAGCGGTGCAACCGGTGCTGCACCATCTTTCTCTACGGCAGCCTCGTCCAAGCCACTGGCCCAGAAATCCCCAAGCAATTGTTGCACTTTGCCTTGTGGCGCACGCATGGCGGCATCAAGCAAATCACGTTGTTGCTGTTGCGCGCGTGCGGTCAATTGTCCCAGTGCGGATACTGCACCGGATTTTGGCATCGGGTTGGCACCAAGCCAGCTCCTGTTGGCTTCGGCATAGAAATCCGTACAGGCCAGTGACGCCACCGGGGTCTTTGATTTACCGGTAGCAGGCTTCTTGGCAGCATGACTTTGCGGGGAGATGACTCCGGCTGCTAGGGCGACGGCAAGGGCGAAGACCAACGGACGGTGCTGCAGCATGCGGAAGTACTCGTTGTGAAGACGATGCCGGAGTTTAGCAGCGCCCTGCCACTCTGTTGGTTGGCAGGTTCAGGCTTACTTCACCCCATGCATCATCCGCCGCAACAGTGGTGCGGCGAGGAAGGCCAATGCCGCGCAGCCCAGCCCGATCCACATCATCAGCCAGAACAGATGCTCGTATTTGGCAGCGGCGGTCACCATGTTCAGTGTTTCGCCTTCCGCCACATCAATCGCCGCCAGTTTGCCGAACAACGCTGCCAGCGTTTCCGAAAACGCGGTGGCAAGAAACCAAGTGCCCATCATCAGGCTGACCACGCGCGGCATGGCCAGCTGGGTGACGGCCGACAGGCCCACCGGCGACAGGCACATTTCACCGATTTCAAGCACCAGATACGCCAGCACCAGCCACCACACGCTGGCCATCGCGCCGGTCGCGCCCACCTGTTGCGCGGCCAGTGCCATCGGGACAAATGACAGCCCGCCGAACAGCAAACCAAATGCGGATTTGGTGGGCTTCGATGGATCCAGCCCACGCTTGTCCAGCCAGCCCCACAGCCCTGCAAACAAGGGGGCCAGGGCCACCAGGAAGAACGCGCCAAGATAGGTCAGCGAGCCGGCAGTTTGCGGCAGCGCCACGCAGTCGCGCACCAGCAGCACGATGATCAGTGCGCTCACTGCAAGGAACAGTGCACGCGGCGCAGCGGAGTCGGGGTTGCGGTCCGACATGCGCGCCGCCACGAAAAATGCCAGCGGTGCCAGCAGCAATGACAGCGTGGACCACGGCCACGGCATGCCATCACGCACCACCATCGCCGGCACGATGTCTTTGCTCAACAGGCGGTCAGTGAAGGTCACCCACGAGCCGTAGGTTTGCTCGTACAGGGTGAAGAACACCAGCGCCATGAAGATCAGCACCATCATCGCGATCATTTGTTGCCGTTGCACCGGCGTGCACTGCGTGCCGGTGAACCATGCAAACCACAGCAGCACCGCGCCCAGCACCACAATCATCAATAGCAGTGCCAGCGAAACCTCACCGCCCAGCGCAAACGCACCATTGGCTGCCGCCCACATCAACCACGCCACCGGTACCACGCCCAGCACCGCCAGGGCATAGATCAACCCTTCACGCGGCAGCCCGGCCACACGCTCACGCAGCAAGGCCGGGTTGACAGGCTCGGCGTGCCCGTGCAGATAGCGCTGGCCCCACACGAACATCGCAAGCCCGGCCAACATGCCGATGCCTGCGGCGCCAAAGCCATACTTCCAGCCCCAGGTTTCGCCCACATAACCGCACACCAGCGAGGCGAACAATGCGCCCAGATTGATCCCGGCATAGAACAGCGAGAACCCGGAATCGCGGCGCGGGTCGTTGTCGGCGTAGAGCTTGCCGACGATGGTGGAAATATTCGGCTTCAAAAAGCCCACACCCATGATGATCAGCGCGAGTGAGGCATACATGATGCGCAGTGATGCCTCATCACGTACCGGTGCACCCTGTTGCAAGGTGGCCGCGTGGCCCTCGAAGGCCATCCCGGCATGCCCTGCCACCAGCAGGATGCCGCCAAAGATCACGGCCTTGCGCATTCCCAACCAACGGTCGGCCAGCAAGCCGCCAAACACCGGAATGCAATACACCAGCCCGCCATACGCGCCGAGCAAATCCAGCCCGGCCTTGTCACCAAACAAGTGATATTTGGTGAGATAGAGCAGCAGCAGCGCTTTCATTCCATAGAACGAAAACCGCTCCCACATCTCGGTGAAAAAGCAGACATACACGCCCTTGGGATGGCCCAGGAAGTCGTTGTGACTGGGCTGCGCGGCAAGGTTGGCTGAGGACATGATTCGGGTTCGCGTGAGGTTGGCGGAGTATAGCGATGTGGTCGGGCAGGCTTGCGGGTGCCCCGCCCAACACCCTTCCCACACGGCGGCGGTCTGCGATACTTGGCCGTTCCCATCGCCGGAAGACCCTGCATGTCCAAGCCAGTACCTGTGGCCAGCGAGCCGCGCACCGAGTTCACCTTGCGCGGCATCGTGCTGGGGATTGTCATCACGCTGGCGTTCACCGCCGCCAATGTGTTCTTTGGCTTGAAGGCGGGGCTGACCTTTGCGACGTCAATTCCGGCAGCGGTGATTTCGATGGCCCTGTTGCGCGGCTTCAAAAACTCCACCATTCAAGAAAACAACATCGTGCAGACGGTGGCATCGGCGGCGGGCACGTTGTCGTCCATCATTTTTGTGCTGCCGGGGCTGGTCATCATCGGCTGGTGGACAGGCTTCCCCTATTGGGCCTCGTTTGCGATCTGCGCACTGGGCGGCATTCTCGGCGTGATGTATTCGATCCCGCTGCGGCGCGCGCTGGTCACCAATTCCGATTTGCCGTACCCGGAAGGCGTGGCCTGCGCCGAGGTGCTGAAAGTGGGCAGCCCTGGCGAAGCAGGTACGGCGCAAGGTGCCGAGGAAAGCCGTGCGGGCCTGATGGCGGTCACCTGGGGCGCATTGGTGGCGGCAGGTTTTGCTTTGGTGGTGGCCACCAAGACCTTTGCCAGCGATGTGAAGAGCTATTTCAGAGTGGGCGATGGGGTTAGCGGGTTTGATTTCGGCTTGTCGATGGCGCTGTTCGCGGTGGGTCATCTGGTGGGGTTGTGGGTGGGCCTTGCGATGCTGTTGGGCGCGCTGATCGGTTGGGTGTGGGGGGTGCCGCATTTCTCCGCACTGGCGCACGGCCTGACCGGCAGTTTTGAAGACATGGCCGGGGCGACATGGAGCACGAATGTGCGCTTTGTTGGTGCCGGCACGATTGGCGTGGCGGCGATCTGGACCTTGGGCAAACTGGTCAAGCCGGTGGTGTCGGGGTTGGCGTCGGCAATGGCGGCCAACCGCGCTCGCCAAGGGGGCACCTTGCATTTGTTGCCGCGCACCGAGCACGACATTCCGATCGGGGTGGTCGGCGCGATGATGCTGGCGTGCTTCGTGCCGCTGGCGTTTTTGCTGGTGCATTTTTCCAACCAGACCGGCTTGGGCGCGCACGCGTTGCCGCTGATGCTGGGCAGCCTGCTGTACATCGTGGTGATGGGCTTTCTGGTGTCTACCGTGTGCGGCTATATGGCCGGTTTGATTGGTTCGTCCAATAGCCCGCTGTCGGGGATCGGGATTTTGGTGGTGATCGGCGCGGCGCTGCTGCTGGTGTTCGGGCTGAAGTCGCAAATCGATGCCGGCCAAGAAAAAGGGCTGGTGGCATTCGCCCTGCTGGTGACGGCGGTGGTGTTCACAGTGGCGGCGATTGCCAACAACAATCTGCAAGACCTCAAGACCGGGCAGTTGGTGGATGCCACGCCGTCCAAGCAGCAGTGGGCGTTGGTGGTGGGCGTGATTGCTGGCTCGGCGATCATTCCGCCGATCCTCGATATCGTCAATCAGGCCTATGGCTTCGTGGGCGCGCCGGGTGCGGGCAAGGACGCACTGGCTGCACCGCAAGCGGGCCTGATTTCAGCGTTGGCGCAGGGCGTGATTCAGAACAATATCGACTGGAACTTGATCCTGATCGGTGCCGGAATTGGCGTGGTGTTGATTGCAATCGACGAAGTGCTGCGCCGCTCCACCAAGGGCGCGCATCTGTCGCCGCTGGCCGTGGGATTGGGTATCTACCTGCCCACATCGTCCACCTTGATGGTGGTGGTGGGTGCCATCGTGGGTTGGTATTTCGATCAGCGCGCCGGGCGCCACAGCAAGCCGGAGGCAGTCAAGCAGCTGGGCGTATTGTTGGCCTCGGGCATGATTGTGGGCGAAGGCTTGATCGGCGTGTTGATCGCCGGCATCGTCGCGTTCAAGCTGTTGCCGCTGCAAATGGTGAGCGATGCCTTTGCCGAAGGCCCGGCCGCATGGCTGGGCGGCATTGCTTTCGTCGCGGCCATCTTCCTGCTGTATCGCTGGGTGGAACGCTTGGCGCGCAAAGCCATTGTTTGATGGTGTCAACGTCCAGATTCAAACCTTTTATCAAGTACTTCTAAGCATTTCCAAGGACATTCCCATGAAGCTTCGCTACGTCATTCTTCCGCTTGCGCTTGCGCTGTCATTACCGGCGATGGCCGCCAACACGGCC
>NZ_CALMPC010000001.1:0-41081 GCF_937872235.1 uncultured Thermomonas sp. | reverse complement strand
GCCAAGAAGCCGGCAGTGAAGAAAGCGGTTGCCAAGAAGCCGGCAGCGAAGAAGGCTGCGGCCAAGAAGCCGGCAGCGAAGAAGGCTGTCGCCAAGAAGGCCGCTGCAATGCCGGCTAGTCCGGCAATGACGCCCACGATGTAAGTGTTTCACCGTGCCGGGATTCCCGGCGCGGGTTGTTCCACCTCATTACAGGCCCTTCCCGTTGCCCAGGCGGGGAGGGTTTCTTTTTGCACGATCACACACCTGCGTCATATGCAATGACGCAGATGCCAGTCAGGGTGGCGAGGCTTTGGCTTTGCTGCTGCTGATACCGGCAGGGACACCAGCGCGCTCCGCGTACAGCAAGTCTTCCGAGCCATCCACGGTGTCGTCATCCAGCCATTGGCCGCCATTGAGCCCCAAGGCACTGTCCAGAATCGTTGGCAACAGGCCGCTGGGCAGCGGGCTTTCGCTATTCCACAAAATGACTACACCCAAATCCTGCTCGGGCAGCATCGCCATCATGCCGCGGTAGCCCTGCACCGCACCACCATGGAACACCACGTTGTGGCCGGAATAGTTGTAATCACGCCAACCCAACGCATAACTGGCGGAGGTCAATCGAGCACGCCGCCAACCGTTACCGTGAATTTCCGTGGGCGTGGTCACCAATGGTGCGTGCAACGTGGCAAGTAGCGGTGCCGGCAGTACATCGGGGCGGTGCCCGGTGTGGGCAATCAACCATTGCGCCATGTCACTGATGCTGGCATTGACACCTGCGGCCGGCGCAACCCGGTAGTAATTGGGTTTGGGCATCAGTGGCACCCAACCGCCGCGCCCACGCACATGCGGCTTGGCCCAGCGTGCGCTGGCTTCGATACCTTCCAGACCGTAGCTGGCATCGTGCATGCCAAGGGGTTTGAAAATGCGGCTGGCCACGCTTTCGCTGTAGAACTTGCCAGTGGTCGCGAACACGATGTCGCCAATCAGGCTGAACGCGACGTTTTGATAGGCGTAACACTGCCCCGGTGCACACGTCATCGGTGCATTGGCCAATCGCAGGGTTAGGCTGTGGTAATCCTCATTGCCTTCCAAGTCACGGTCGAATGCATTGCGGGTCAGGCCGATGCGATGGCTGAGCAGGTCGGCCACGGTAACTTCCTGCGCTGCGCCCGGTTGCGAGAGTTGGAACGATGGCACGTAGTCAATCAGGTGGCTGTCCCAACGCAGCACGCCATCGTTGACCAAAATACCGGTCATGGTGGCGGCAAATGATTTTGACAGCGATGCCAACCGGAACACGGTATGTGCATCAATGGGTTGCGGGTTGCGCAGATCGGTCACGCCATAGCCGCGCGCGCTGAGAATCTTGCCATCCTTGATGATTGCCATCGCCATACCGGGGATGCGGCCATTGGCCACCAGCGCCGAGGCAATCGCTTCAAAGCGCGGTACATCAAGTGGTGCGCCGCTGGTTACCGTGGTTGTTGAGGCAACAGGAGTGGAGTCAGTGATTGCTGCAGGCAGCGCGGCGGCGGCTTGTGCACGAGCAATTGCGCCGTGCAATGGACCTGCGGTCTGTGCGGTGGAGCCCAGTGCTAGGGGCAGCAAGGTGGCGAGCAAGGTACTGCGGAGGGTGACCTTGAAGGTGCGCTCTTTCATCGGGTTGGCCCCCTGCGTATGCTGCAACGATGGCCCGATTCTAGCGCCTGCTGCCACAAATGCATGAACAAGGAGAACTTTGATGGTTGGCTTTCTGATTTTCATCGCGGTTTTGGTTGTGATCGGGCTGTGGGTAGCGGGTATCTACAACGGGCTGGTCATCTCGCGGAATGCCTACAAAAACGCATTCGCGCAGATCGATGTGCAGTTGCAACGACGGTTTGACCTGATCCCCAATCTGGTGGAAGTGGCCAGGAAGTACATGGCCCACGAACGCGAAACGCTCGAGGCAGTAATCGCGGCACGTTCGGCGGCGCAATCGGGGCTGTCTGCGGCCAAGGCCAATCCGGGGGATCCGGCGGCCATGGCGCAACTGGCCGCCGCGCAAGGTCAACTCAATGCGGGCTTGGGCCGATTGCTGGCGGTGGCCGAGGCGTATCCGGAGTTGAAAGCCAATGAAAACATGCTGCAGCTCACCGAAGAGCTGACCAGCACCGAGAACAAAGTCGCGTTTGCGCGGCAAGCGTTCAACGACGCGGTGATGGCCTACAACAACAAGCGTGAAGTGTTTCCCAGCGCCATCTTCGCCGGCATCTTCGGGTTCCTCGCCGCCACCTTGCTCGACATTCCGGCAGACAAGCAGGCGCAGGTGCGTGAAGCCCCCAAGGTGCAGTTCTGATCGGGACTTGAGCGCTGCGCATGAATTTTTTCGAACACCAGGCAGCAGCGCGCCGGGATAGCACGCGGTTGATCGTCCTGTTGGTGCTGGCAGTGGCCTGCATCGTTGGTGCGGTGGATGCGGTGATGTGGGCGGTCACCCATTCGTGGCGGATGCTGGCCTTCACCAGCGGCGTCACCGTGGTCACGATTGTGTTTGGTTCGCTGTATCGCATCGCCAGCCTGAGTGGTGGTGGCGAAGCAGTGGCGCAGCAGATGGGTGGCAGTGGGGTGCCGCCCGACACCACCGACCCGGCGCTGCGGCGGTTGCGCAATGTGGTGGAAGAAATTTCGATTGCCTCCGGCGTGCCGGTACCCAAGCTCTACGTGCTGGAGAACGAAGCTGCCATCAATGCCTTTGCGGCGGGGTTCACGCCATCGGATGCGGTGGTGGCGGTGACCCGGGGCGCGCTGGACAGGCTCAATCGGGATGAGTTGCAGGGCGTGATCGCGCATGAGTTCAGTCATATTCTCAATGGCGACATGCGCTTGAACATCCGCTTGATCGGGGTGTTGTTCGGCATCCTGATGGTGGGCTTGATCGGGCGCAAAATTCTGGAATACGGCCGCTTCGGCAGTGGTCGCAATCGCAATGCCGGTGGCTTGTTGATTGCCGCCTTGATCGCGCTGGTGATTGGCTACGTGGGCCTGTTCTTCGGCCGCATGATCAAGGCCGGGATCAGCCGCACGCGCGAGCGGCTGGCCGACGCCAGCGCCGTGCAGTTCACCCGCCAAACCGCAGGGCTGGCCGGCGCGCTGAAAAAAATCGCCGGCCTGGAAGACGGCTCGCGCTTGCAGGATCGTGGCAATACCGAGGAAGTCAGCCACATGTTGTTTGGCGATGGGATTGGCTTTTCCGGCTTGTTTGCCACCCATCCGCCGTTGATGGAGCGTATCCGCGCGCTGGAGCCTGGCTTTGTGGATGCACGTCTGGCGCAACTGCAAGCGCAGTGGCGCGCAGCGCCCCCCGATGGCCTGCAGGAAGACCTCGCGCTGGGGTTGAGTGACACGGGTCATGCGCAGCTGCCGCACCCGGCAAGCAGCGTGCAAGTGGCCCCACTGCAAGTGTCGGCACAAGTGGCAACGCCGGCCACCGATGATTACCGACGCGCCAATGCGATTGCTGCCTCGATGCCCGAGGCGCTGCGTGATCTGGCGCGTGGCCGCGACACGGTGATGCCGCTCCTGCTGGCCATGTTGCTGGCCGAGGATGAACCCCTCCAGGCCGCGCAGCAGCAGATCATGCAGTCAGCGCTGGGTGGCGATGTTGCCGAACAGGCGCTGCGCATCCACCAGCAACTCACCGTGGATCTGCACCCGATGTTGCGCCTGCCGCTGGCGTCGCTGGCCTTCCCGGTGCTGCGCTTGCGCCCGCGCCCGCAGTTGAATGGGTTCTTGCAGACCGTGCAAGCAGTGATTCACGCCGATGCGCAGGTTTCACTGTTTGATTATTGCCTGGGCAAGCTGCTCGATGTGCAAGTACGCGAAGCTCTGGATCCGGCACGCTACGCCCGCTTTGGCCGCAGCAAGCCCGGCAATGTGCGTAATGAATTTGCCACCTTGCTGGCGGTGGTGGCGCACTACGGCAACAACGATGCGACAGCCGCCAAACGCGCTTATCTGGCCGGCTTGCAGCGCGTGTTGCCGCGTGACCACGTGCCGTACGCCCCACCCGCACAAGGCGTGCAGGCGTTGGAAGCCGTATGGGCACCGTTGGATGCACTGGATCCCTTGGCCAAGCAGGTGATGGTGGAAGCCATCACCGAGGCCATCAGCAGCGACGGCTGCGTCAACGTGGCCGAAGCCGAACTCGTGCGCACGATCTGCGGCGTGCTGCATTGCCCACTGCCGGTGATGTTGGGGGAGTGAACGTGGCGATCTTGGGCCGGTTCAGCCGGCCTTGATCAAATCCGCCGCGCGCTCCGCGATCATGATCGTCGGCGCGTTGGTGTTGCCGCTGGGCAGGCAGGGCATCACCGAGGCGTCCACTACGCGCAGGCCGTCCACGCCGCGCACGCGCAGTTGCGGATCCACCACGGCGGTTGCGTCATTGCCCATGCGACAGGTGCCAATCGGGTGGTACACGGTTTCGGCGCGCTGGCGCACGTAGTCGATGTAATCGGCTTCGCTGCGCGGAGGTTGGGCCGGGTAGATGGGCGCACCGCGATACGGGGTGAAGGCGCGTTGCGAAAGGATGTCCTGGCTGAGCTTGGCGCATTCCACCAACATTTTCAGGTCGAAGCCTTCGGGGTCGCCCAGGTAGTTGGGGTCGATGATCGGCGCATCTGCTGCGCGGTTGCTGGCCAGCCGCAGCGTGCCACGGCTGTGTGGCCGCAAGAAGCACGCATGCATGGTGTAGCCATCGCCGGGCAGGCGGTTGCGGCCGTGGTCGTCGATCATCGCCGGGATGAAATGCAACTGGATATCGCAGCGCTCATCACTGGCCAGCGATGAGCGGAAGAAGCCGGCACCCTCGGCCACATTGCTGGTGCCGGGGCCTTGATGGCCGCCCAGGAAATAGTGCAGCGCGGTTTTCACTTCGCTGATGCGGTCGTAGCTGATCGGCTTGCTGCAATGCTGCAGGGTGGTGACATCCAGATGGTCTTGCAGATTGGCGCCCACGCCGGGGGCATCCAGCACCACGTCAATCCCGAGCTTGCGCAGAGCATCGGCTGGGCCAATCCCCGAGAGCATCAACAGTTGCGGCGAATTGATCGCACCGCCACTCAAGATCACTTCGCGACTGGCGACAAAATGATGGCCTTGCCCATTGACGCTGCAGGTGATGCCGGTAGCGCGGCCGTGCTCGAAGGTGATTCGGCTGGCGGTGGCATGGGTGCGCAGGCTCAGGTTGGGGCGCGACTTGACCGGGTTGAGATAGGCCACCGCGGCCGAGCAGCGTGCGCCGTCGCGTTGGGTCACTTGATACAAGCCCACGCCGTCCTGGCGCGCACCGTTGAAGTCATCATTGAGGGTCAGCCCGGCTTGATGGCCGGCTTCGATGAACACCCGCGTCAACGGGTTGACGTGGCGCAGGTCGCTGACCGACAGCGGGCCATTGCCGCCATGCCAGGCGTCGCTGCCACGGCTATTGCCTTCGGCACGTTTGAAGTAGGGCAACACATTGTCCCAGTGCCAGCCGTCGGCACCGCCTGCGGCCCAGCCGTCGTAGTCGCCCGCCACGCCACGGATGTAGCACATCGCATTGATCGAGCTGGAGCCGCCCAGCAGCTTGCCGCGTGGGCACCACAGCACGCGCCCACCCAACTGCGGCTGCGGGGTGGTGGTGTAGTTCCAGTTGATCGAGGTCAGCCCGGCGATTTTGGCCAGCCCGGCCGGCATGTGCACAAATGGGTGCCAGTCGCGGCCGCCGGCTTCCAGCAGCAGCACCTTGACGGTAGGGTCTTCGCTGAGGCGGTTGGCCAGCACGCAGCCGGCAGAACCGGCACCGATGATGATGTAGTCGTATGTGCTGTCCAACGGTCGCCGCCCTGATTGACTTCAAGCTTTGACGCTATGCGCCAGCGCTAGAGTAAATGCTCGGTGGCGTATTGCCGCGTCTGCGGGTACCGTTGCGCATCCACGCCTTATCCATCGGCCCGCATGACCGACACCGCCGTCGCTTCCAGCCGATTGGGCCACTTCAAGGCCGCACTGCGGCAATCACCGCCGCTGCTGTGGTCGTTTTTGTATTTCTTCTGCCTGCTGTGTGGCTATTACGTGCTGCGCCCGGTACGTGAAGCGATGGGCGCATCCAGCGACGTCAATGCCCTGTTTCCACCGGCGATGATTGGCTGGTTTGCCAGGCACGGCGTCGCACTCAAGGAATTGCAGCTGCAAGTGTTATTCACCTGCACCTTCCTGATCATGCTGGTATTGCAGCCGGTGTATGGCTGGGTGGTCAGCCGCTGGCCACGGCGGGTCTTCCTGCCGGCGGTGTACGGGTTTTTCATCGTCACCCTGCTGGGGTTTTATGCCCTGTTCGATAGTGGCGTTGCCGGGCGCGGGATGGCGTTCTTCCTGTGGATTACGGTGTTCAACCTGTTTGCGGTCGCGGTGTTCTGGAGCTTCATGGCCGATGTGTGGTCAGACACCGAAGCGCGCAGCTATTACGGTTATATCGGCGCGGCTGGCACCGTGGGCGCCATCCTCGGGCCAATCCTGACCCGCGCATTGGTGGAGCGCATCGGCATCGCGCATTTGATGCTGGTGTCGGCGGGATTTTTGGCGCTGTGCATTGGCTGCCTGCTGCGCTTGCGGCGTTATGCCGTGCAGCGGGAAACCCAGCGCAAATGGGTCAGTGGCGAAGTGCCGATGGGAGGCACGGTGTTTGCTGGCTTGAAGCTGGTGCTGCAAGAGCCGTTGCTGCGCTGGATGGCGGTGCTGTGCATCTTCGGGGTGGGCGTGGGCACCTTGTTGTACAACGAACAAGCCGCGATCGTGCGCCAGTTCTACCCGGATCCGAAAGCCGCCACCGCCTATTACGCCACGATTGATCTGGCGGTGAATATCCTGACCTTGCTGATCCAGCTCTTTGTGACGCGCCGCCTGCTGTCGCGGTTCGGGATTGCGCCGGCACTGTTGATTCCCGCCGGCGCGATTGTGCTTGGCTACGCCGCGTTGGCTGCGTCGCCATTACCGCTGCTAGTGGCGGTGGTGCAGGTGATCACCCGCAGTAGCGAGTTTTCCTTGAACAAACCCGCACGCGAAACCATCTACACCCGGGTCGCGCGCGAGTGGCGCTACAAGGCTGGTGCGGCGATTGACACCGTGATCTATCGCGGCGGTGACCTCACCTTCGTGTGGGTGCACAAGCTGCTGTCGGGCTTCGGTTCCACGGCGGTGTTTGGCGCGGGCACAGTGGTTGCGGCAGCGTTCGCGTTGGGCGCATGGAAAGTGGTGGGTGAGGCGAAGAAGCTGCCAGAAGCAAGAAGCCGCTAAGAGGATACAAAAACGGCGAGCCTAAGCCCGCCGTTGGTTGAACTCCGATGTCCTCATGCCACCGCGCGCGTACCAGGTTGCGCATGGCCATCGTAATAACTGGCTGCGCGTAATTCGTGCGCATCAAAATCATCCACGCTGATGGTGTCGATGGTCAGCTCACGCAGCTCTTCCAACTGCTTGCGTTCGTCCTGCGTGATCCAGCCTTCGCGCACGCCTTCGTCCAATTGCGAGGCAAAATCCAGCGCTTCGATATCCTTGGTTTTGAGCGCCTTCAAGAATTTGCGCTCCACCGGCTCGGCCAGGATGGCGCGGGTCAGATAGCTGTTGATGCGGCCGCCGGGGTTGTGTGCACCCGGGGTCAAAAACACCCCGTGAGCCAAGCGGTCGCGTGCCTCGTTCGGGTTCATCAGCAAGCTGGCTACACGATGCGACAGGCGGTCACCGGGTGCCACGGCGCGGCGGCCCCACGGGAAGACCACCGGCCACAACAACCAGCCCAGCGGTTTGATCGGGAAGTTGCGCAGCGCCTGCGACAGTGCCAATTCGATTTCATAGGCGCTGTTGTGGAAGGCCCATGCCAGCAATGGTTTGTCGGCCTCGGGGCAACCTTCGTCATGATGCCGCTTGAGCACCGCACCCATCATGTACAGATGGCTGAGCACATCACCCAAACGGCCCGACAGCGACTCCTTGAACTTCAGGCGTCCGCCCAGCGCACCCAGCGACACGTCGGTCAGCAGCGCCAGATTGGCAGCATAGCGGTTGAGTTTGCGGAAGAACTTCCTGGTGTAGGCATCACCTGCGGTGACCTGCAGGCGCGAACCGGTCAGGCCAAACCAGAACGAGCGCGTGGCATTGGACATCGCGCCGCCAATATGCGCATACAGCGCACCATCCAGCGCCTCCAGCCCGGCCTTGCCGTCCGGGTCTTGCGCGGCCTTCATTTCCTTGAGGATATAGGGGTGACACAGGATCGAGCCCTGCCCGAAGATCAGCAGGCTGCGGGTCATGATGTTGGCACCTTCCACCGTGATCGCAATCGGCGCGGCCTGCCATGAGCGCCCGGCAAAGTTGCGTGGGCCCAAGATGATGCCCTTGCCGCCGATCACGTCCATGATGTCCTTGGCGATGTCGCGGCCGGCATTGGTGCAGTGATATTTGGCAATCGCCGACGGCACCGACGGTACATCACCGCGATCCACCGCCGCCGCCGTGGCTTGCGACAACGCGCTGATCGCATAGGCCTTGCCGCCAATCCGTGCCAGTGCTTCTTCCACGCCTTCAAAGCGGCCTACCGATAGCCCGAACTGCTTGCGAATCCGCGCATACGCGCCGGTCACCACTGCGCCAGCTTTGGCACCGCCGCTGGCGGTGGAGGGCAGGGTGATCGAGCGCCCCACCGCCAGACATTCGTTGAGCATGTTCCAGCCTTTGCCGGCCATGTCCACGCCACCAATCAGCTGGCTCAAGGGAATGAACACCTCGCGGCCGTGGATCGGGCCATTCTGGAACGGCGAGTTCAGCGGGAAGTGGCGACGCCCCACTTCCACCCCGGGAGTTTCGCGCGGCAGCAATGCCAGAGTGATGCCGATATCGCGGGTATCGCCCAGCAGTGCGTCCGGGTCATACATGCGGAACGCCAGCCCGATCAGGGTAGAGACCGGGGCCAGGGTGATATAGCGCTTGTCGAACGTGAGCTTGATGCCCAGCACATTGGCACCATTCCACTCGCCTTTGCAGACAATGCCGAAGTCCGGGATCGAAGTAGCATCGGAGCCGGCAAACGGCCCAGTCAGGCCAAAGCAGGGCACCTCGATGCCGCTGGCTAGGCGTGGCAGGTAATAGTCTTTCTGTTCCTGCGTGCCGTAATGGTTGATCAGCTCGCCCGGGCCCAGCGAATTGGGCACGCCCACGGTGGCACTGACCACACTGGAGATCGAGGCAAGCTTCTGGATCACCTTATGGTGCGCCAGCGCGGAAAACCCCAGCCCGCCGTATTGCTTGGGGATGATCATCCCGAAGAATTTGTGTTGCTTGATGAAATCCCACAGCGGCGGCGGCAGATCGGCATGCACATGGGTGATCTCCCAGTCATTGATTTGCTTGCACAACGCTTCCACCGGACCATCGAGAAAGGCTTGTTCCTCGGCGCTGAGCTGCGGCTTGGGGTAGGCCAACAGCTTGCTCCAATCGGGTTTGCCACTGAACAAATCACCCTCGAACCCCACCGAACCGGTTTCCAGTGCAATGCGCTCGGTCTGCGACAGGGGCGGCAGTGCTTTGCGCAAAAAGCCCAGCGCCGGGGCCGTGATCAGCGGCTTGCGGATGACTGGAATCAGCAGCAACACCGCCACCGCGGCAGTCAGGGCGGCCAGCGCAATGACCGTGGTGTGGTTGGCTCCCAGCAGGTGGCAGGCGACCAGCAAGCAGGCTGCAAGTGCAGCCCATACCGCCAGCCGCAGGCGGTGATAGGCGGCAAAGGCGCTGGCAACCAGCAGGGCGAGGATGGGCAGGAAGATGCTCATAACGGGGCTCTCTTGGCGCAGTCAATCGGAAGGGCAGAGGTTGCGATGGCATCCGGCAATCTCTACCATACGCCCTAGTATGGGCATTGCGCGTTAGCTGTCAACGCGCAAAAAAGAGTGAAAACTCAGCATACTGGTACCGACGCAGGCGTATGGAAGTATCACTGATGACTGAAACCGCACTTCGCAACAAGCGCTTGAGTGCCGACGATTGGACTCGAGAGGCGCTTGCGCAGATGGCCGAATTGGGGGTGGCTGCAGTGGCCGTTGAACCCATCGCGCGCCGATTGAAAGTCACCAAGGGCAGCTTCTACTGGCACTTCCCGTCACGCGATGCGCTATTGCAGGCAGCACTGGAGCGCTGGGAACGCGATGAGCAAGCTGCCTACGGCGCACTGCAGTCGATCCAAGACCCTGGCGAGCGCTTGCGGGCACTGTTTCAATTGATCACCCAGCACAACAAAACCCACATCATCTACTCCGAACTGCTCAAGGGTGCCGAGCATCCCGCAGTGCAGACGGTATTGGAACATGTGCTGGAACGCCGCATCGGCTTTCTGTTTTCCTCCTTTCGGCAGGCCGGGCTCAATCAGAAAGATGCGCTGCATCGTGCGCGCATGACGTATGCCGTGTATGTCGGGTTCTTGCAGTTGGAACAGGCCAACATTCGCAACCGCAAACCAGTAGACGGCGCGGAGGGCTATATCTCGCACATGATGGCGACTTTGATTCCTTCCACCTGAAGCCACACCTTGCGCACCAAGGGCGCGCTCGGCATTTTTCTGCAAACGATTTCAATCCAATAAACGAGCCCGCAAAGGGCCGGGAACCTACGCCAATGACCAGCAAGCTTGAATCCCTGAACCAATGGGTGGCCGATGTCGCCCAGCTGACCCAGCCCGATGCCATCCACTGGTGCGATGGCAGCGATGCCGAAAGCGCCGCGCTCAAGGCACACATGCTGGCTGACGGTACCCTGATCGAACTCAATCAGCACACCCATCCGGGCAGCACCTTGCATCGCTCCCATCCCGACGATGTGGCGCGCGTGGAGCATCTCACCTTCGTCTGCACGCCCGAGCGCGAAGACGCCGGCCCCAACAATCATTGGATGGCCCCGAGTGAAGCGCACGCCAAGATCGATGCACTGTTTGACGGCTGCATGCGTGGCCGCACGCTGTATGTCATTCCCTATTGCATGGGCCCGATTGATTCGCCCTTGTCGCGCTGCGGTGTGGAAATCACCGATTCGCCCTACGTGGTGGCCAATATGCGGATCATGACCCGCATGGGCGCGCCGGCACTGGCGCGCATCGAGCGCGAAGGTCACTTCGTGAAGGGCTTGCATTCCACCGGCGAGCTGGACCCCAACCGCCGCTTCATCATGCACTTCCCGCAAGAGCTCACCATCAAGTCCTTCGGTTCCGGCTATGGCGGCAATGCGTTGCTGGGCAAGAAGTGCCACGCCCTGCGCATCGCCAGTCATCAGGCGCGTCAAGAAGGCTGGTTGGCCGAACACATGCTGATTCTTGGCATCGAAAACCCGCAAGGCGACACCCACTACATCGCCGCTGCGTTTCCATCGGCCTGTGGCAAGACCAATCTTGCGATGTTGATTCCGCCGGAAGGCTATTTAAAGGACGGCTGGAAAGTCTGGACCATTGGCGATGACATCTGCTGGATGCGCCCCGGCCCCGACGGCCGCCTGTATGCCATCAACCCCGAAGCCGGCTTCTTCGGTGTGGCCCCCGGTACCTCGAAAAAATCCAACCCCAACGCGCTGGCCTCGATCCAGTCCAACACCATCTTCACCAATGTCGGCGTGACGGCCGACAACCAGCCGTGGTGGGAAGGCATCGACAACGGGCAAGCCCCGATGACCGATTGGCAGGGCCAGCCGTATAACCCGGCGGTGCGTCCGGCCGCGCATCCCAATTCGCGCTTCACGGTCAGTGCCAAGCAATGCCCCAGCTATTCGGACATGGCCGAAGACCCGCACGGCGTGCCGATTTCCGCGATCGTGTTTGGCGGCCGTCGCGCCTCGCTGGTGCCGCTGGTGTTCGAGGCCCGCGACTGGACGCATGGCGTGCTGGTCGGTGCCGCGATGGGTTCGGAAACCACGGCGGCGGCTACCGGCGCGGTGGGCGTGATGCGGCGCGACCCGATGGCGATGAAGCCGTTCTGCGGCTACAACTTCGCCGACTACTTCGGTCACTGGCTATCGTTCGACCAGCCGGGCGCGCAGCTGCCCAAGGTCTTCCACGTCAACTGGTTCCGCAAGGGCGACGATGGCAAGTTCCTGTGGCCGGGTTTCGGCGACAACCTGCGCGTACTGGAGTGGATGATCAATCGCGTCGATGGCAAGGTGGGTGTGCAAGCGACCCCGATTGGCAACCTCCCCATCGAGGCCGACCTCAACCTCGACGGCGTGACCCTCAGCGACGAAGCCCACGCCAAATTGTTCGGCATCGACCACGCCGGTTGGCAAGCCGAATTCGCCAGCATTGGTGATTACCTCGCCGAATACGGCCCGCGTCTGCCGCAGGCGCTGAAAGACGAACAGCAGCGGATTGCGCAGGCGTTGGGGTGACTTGCCCCGCAGCTGTGTTGCGTTCACCCAAGCCCCGGCGCGCAAGCCCGGGGCTTGGTATTTCTGGCGGGTAAGCGGCCTTGGCCCAGGCGGGGTTCCGCGGGGTGGTTGCGAGCGAAACTGAATACGCCTTTAGTCACATGAATGCGCACTGAGGGGCTTGTTAAAGAATTGTTGACTGGTCTATAGTCAGCGGGTCAGGCCCATTGAGGCCAGGCGACCTTGTACTTTTTTAGTCACTTCGTCCCAATGGGGGTTACACACAATGGCTTCTAATTACCTTGCCAAAGGCCTGAAGCGCAGCGCACTCACGATTGCGCTGGGTCTTTGCTTCGCCGGCGGCGTGCAGGCGCAGAGCACCAGTGGTGCCATTTCAGGCTCCGCTCCGGCTGGCTCCACCGTCACCATTTCCAATAACAGCGGTTTGAGTCGCACCATCACGGTTGATGCAAGCGGCCGCTTCAACGCGGGCAACCTGCCGGTTGGCAACTACACCGTAACCTCGGGCAGCAACAAGCGTGAAGCGCTTGTGACGGTCGGCGGTAACTCGTCGGTCTCGTTCGAAGGTGGCGAAAAAACGTTGGACACCGTGACCGTGACGGGTTCGTCCATTGCTGCAATCGACGTCACCGCAACCGATACCCGCTCGGTGTTGACCGCGCAACAGATCGAGCGTCTGCCGCTGGCACGTTCGGCTGAGTCCATCGCCCTGCTGGCCCCGGGTGCAGTGTCCGGTGCGGCTGGTTTCTTCGGTGGCCTCGTGTCGTTTGGCGGTGCCGGCGTTTCTGAAAACGCCTATTACGTCAACGGTTACTTCACCGGTGAGCCGCTGTCTAACCTGGGTGGTTTCTCGCTGCCGTTCGGCGCAGTCGAACAGCAGGAAACCTTCATTGGTGGCTATAGCGCCAAGTACGGTCGTTCCGATGGTGGTGTGATCAACCAGATTGGTAAGCGCGGCACCAATGAATGGCACTTCGGTGGTCAAGTGACCTACACCCCGAAGGGTCTGCGTGGTTATAACGATGATTTGTACCTGCCGAATGTGGACTTCTCGGGTGCCAACGCAAATACCGCATTGCCGCATACCTGCGGTGATTCCGGGACTGCTCTTTGCCAATACCAGTACGAGGATCCGACGAAGGCCGGGAAGTTGTATTCGCGTGGCGATCAATCGAATGCCTGGCGTCATTCCTACAACCTGTATGCAGGTGGCCCGATCGTGAAAGATCGGTTGTTCTTCTATGTCGCCGGTGAGTGGACAAAGAATGAATCCATCAGCTCGCCGAACGCACTTTCGGCAGCGTACAAGCCGGGCCATACCCGCCAGACCGCCAGCACCACGGATACGCCGAAGTTCTACGCCAAGTTGGATTGGAGCATTACCGACAATCACTTCCTGGAACTGACCTACCTGCAGCAGAAGACGGATACGACCGGCTACTTCAACGACTATGTGTTTGACACGGGCACTGCAGGGGACCGTATTCCCAACGCTGCGCCAAACAGCTCATGGCAGAAGAACCAGTACGCCATCTTGAAGTACACCGGCTATCTGACGGACTCGCTGACGCTGAGTGCAACGTATGGCCAGGGCAAGATGCAAACACTGAACCAGCCCTTCCTGATTCCCGGCATGGCGCTGATTGGCAGCGTGAACAATCAGAACCCGGCGGTTCCCGGGTATGTGACCGGTGGTGTGGGCAACCCGGTTGCAGGTTATAACGGCCGTGACGCAGTCGATAAGACGCATGGCCTGCGTGCAGACTTGGAATGGGTGCTGGGCGCGCATACCTTGACCGCTGGTATCGACAATATCAAGTTCGAGGCCGAGAACGAAGGTACCACGCAGTTCATTGATCGCTTCATTTACGGTCGCAGCTCTGCTTCCAATATCGTCAGCGGCCATGTGGGCTCGGCGGTGTCGGTTTCCAATCCGAGGGGCTATTACGTTTACAAGTACTATCTGAACACGGCGACTGCGATGTCGTTGGATCAGAAGGCTTGGTACCTCGAAGATCGCTGGCAGATCGCCGACAACTTCCTGCTGTCGATCGGTGTGCGTAACGACCAGTTCACCAATGCCAACAACGTTGGTGCCAAGTATCTGGACGCCAAGAATCAATGGGCACCGCGTCTTGGCTTTGCCTGGGACGTCAATGGCGATGGTTCGCTGAAGCTGTTCGGCAATGCCGGTCGTTACTTCCTGGCGATGCCGAATAACGTCGCTATCCGTGGTGCATCGGCGTCCACGTTTACCCGTGACTACTACACCTATACCGGTATCGACGCCAATGGTGCGCCGACAGGCTTGACCCCGATTCCGCGTGTGGACGGCGGTACGGGCCCGTACTCCGCGAATGGTGAATACGGCCAGCCGGTTGATGTGCTGAGTTTCGCGCCGAAGGATCTCAAGAACATGTATCAGGATGAATACCTGATCGGCATGGAAAAGATGCTGACGCCGAAGTGGATGTTGGGCATGAAGCTGACCCGCCGTAGCCTGAAGTCGGCGATGGATGATATTTGTGACCCGGGCCGCATGGAAGCCAAGTTGGAGTCCATCCAGGCAGGGCTTTCGAGCAAGGTCGTGGTTCCGGGTTGCTTCATGTTCAATCCGGGTGGCACCAATACCTTCAGCTTGGCTAATGTGACTGGTGGTGGGCGCACCGAAGTGGTCATGACGGCTGCCGATTGGGGCTTTACCGACAGCATGAAGCGTAACTACTCCGGTCTGGATCTGTATCTGGAGCATCCGTTTGATGGCAAGTGGGAACTGCGCGTCGATTACACGCTCAGCAAGAGCTCCGGCAACATGGAAGGTCAGGTGAAGTCCGAGTTTGGTCAGGACAACATCTCCAAAACCCAGGACTGGGATGCTGCCGAGATCATGGCCTACGCAAATGGCTACTTGGCAAACGATCGTCGCCATCAGTTGAAGGTACGCGGCAGCTACCAGATCACCGACGAACTGTCGGTGGGTGCCAACTTCCGGATCAACTCGGGCTCACCGTTCAGCTGCTTGGGTTACTTCAACCCGGATAACCGCGATGAAAATGGCGGTTCGGCTGACCCGATCGGTTACGGCGCCAGCTACCACACCTGCTTTGGTCAAGTGGCAACACCTGGCTCCAAGCGCAACCCGTGGACCCGTACACTGGATCTGGGCTTGTCCTACGCGCCCAACTTCCTTGATAAGAAGTTGAAGCTGGGTATGCAGGTTCTCAATGTGTTCAATGCCAACGGTGTGCTGCAGGCGGGCGTGACGTCGGAAACCAACCCGTACACCGTCTCGAACACCTTCATGTTGCCGCAGGGTCGTCAGACTCCTCGGACCGTGGTGTTCACGGCTTCGTACGACTGGTAAGTGCTGAAACCCGGAGTGATCACTGGATCACTCCGCAGTTGCAGTAAATTCAGCCGGCCCTTGCAAGAGGGCCGGTTTTTTTTGTGGTTTAAACCCATCGAGGCTTACAGGCATCCCACTCACCATGCTGATGCAGATACACCCGATGCACCCCATGCCCGATGCCGTGATCGACGAAGACGCGGTGCTGGTGCGGCGTGCGGCGAGTGCGGATGTGGCGGCGTTCGAGCAGCTCTATCGACGCCACCATCGGCGTGTGTATGCGGTGATCGTGCGCTTGGTGGGGCAGGCGGGTGCGCGGGCGGAGGACTTGACGCAAGAGGCCTTCGTGCGGGCATGGCAGGCGCTTCCGGCATTTCGCTTTGAGAGCACGGTTGCCACATGGTTGCACCGTCTTGCAGTGACCACCGCGTTGATGGAGCTGCGTGCACGCCGTAGCCGACCGTGGCAGGACGACGATACGGAGCTGGAGCAGGTCGCCGCCACCGATATGGTAGGCCGTGCCATGTTGGGGCGCGACTTGGAGCAGGCGGTGGCAAGCTTGCCACCGCGCGCGCGCGCGGTGCTGGTGTTGCATGACGTGGAAGGTTGGACGCACGAGGAAATTGCCACTGAGTTAGGTATGGCGGTGGGTAGTTCGAAGGCGCAGCTGCATCGTGCGCGTGGGCTGCTGCGGGAGCGATTGGGAGCAATGGCATGAACGACATCAACGATTGCACGCACATGGGGGATGCCCAGTTGCAGCTTGCATTGCGCGGCCTGCGCCGTGACATCGAGCCCGCTCGGGATGTATGGCCGGGTATTGCGGCCAGGCTATCGCCACAATTTCCGCATGTGCCAGTTCAATCATCGGGCGCATCGGCGAAAGTCACCCCGATCTGGCCGTGGGCATTGGCGGCGTCATTGCTGTTGGCCCTTGGGGTGTTTGTGCAACCAGGCCCGCAGGCGGCGCGCCCGCTGGCGGTTGCTGATACGTCCAGCAATCCATCCAATACGGCTGAATTGCCTGTGCAAGCGCAAGTAATGGGGTTGCACTATCAGGCGGCCTTGCGCGAATTGAACACCACTGGCTTGCCGGCAAGTTGGCAGCCGGGCCTGCAGGCGCTCGACCATAGCGCTGCACAGATCCAGGCAGCGCTACGCAAAAATCCCGATTCGCCTTGGCTGATGGGGCAGTTGCGGCAAATCTATCTTCGCAAGATCGCGCTGTCGCGGCGCGCATTGTTGGCTTGAAAGGAGTAACTCCATGCAACTGCAAATCAAATTACTGTCCATGTTGTTGCTGGCTGCAGTTGCGCAGCCGGCCATCGCGGCCACCCCGATCAACCAAACCCGCCCGCTGGATCCGCGTGGTCGGGTTGAAGTTGACAATGTGAAAGGTCGCGTCGAAGTGGTGGCGTGGAACCGGCCGGAGGTGCAGCTTTCCGGCAGTCTGGGCAGTGGCGTTGAAAAGCTGTCGGTGGAAGGTGATAGCAAGGTGTTGCGCATCAAAGTGCACTACCCCGCACGCGGACGCAACGCCGAACCCAGCCGGTTGGTGTTGCAAGTGCCGCTGCTGGCGGATCTGGAAGTGGATACGGTGTCTGCTGATATTTCGGTGAGTGGTGTTGCCTCGCGTGAGCTTGAGTTGCAGTCGGTCAGTGGCGGCATCGCCGCAAACGGCGCACCCGGCCGCGGCAAGATCAGTACCGTGAGCGGTGATATCCAGTTGGCGATGAACACCCCTCGACTGCGGGTGGAAACAGTGAGTGGGAAAGTGGTCACCCAAGGCCGGTTGAATGGTGAAATCGCATTGGAAAGCGTGTCCGGGGACGTGCGCTTGAACACTCTGGGCGAGCGGGTGCGCAAATTGTCGACCAACACCGTGTCTGGTGACATGGTGCTGGAGTTGGCGCTGGCAGAAGACGGTGAAATCCGGATGGAAAGTGTAAGTGGCGATCTTCGCCTGCAGCTGCCGGCAGACTTGTCAGCGCAAGTGTCGGGTGAAAGCTTCAGTGGTGACCTAAGTGCGCCGGGCGCGAAAATCCGCAAGGAAGAATTCGGCCCTGGATCCAGCTTTCGGGTGCGTTATGGTGCGGGCAAAGGCGATATCCGGATGCAGACGTTTTCCGGTGATGCGCGGTTGACCTTGCCCTGATAGCGTGCTGACAGGCGTTTCAATCAGAGCAACCCAAGGGCCGCATCTGCAATGCGGCCTTTCGTTTGGTTGGATGTGATGGATCAGCGCGCGGCGCAGGCGCGAATCAAAGATCCTGCTGGTAGCGCACATAAGGGACGGTGCCCTCGTCGTTCTCTGCGCCTTTCAGTGAGAATGGGTTTCTGCCACGGGTGACCACATTATCGGCGCCCACGCTGAGTTGACCATTCCACGGGGTGCGCCAGGTCAGGCCCAGCCCCAGGCCTTTCCACACCGCACTTTCGCCAGGCACATTGACTACGCGGCCGACGATATTGGCACCGAAGTTGCCATAACCGCCGCCAAAACTCAGGCTGCGGGTGTTCCACTGGTCGGCGATCTGCGGAACGTCTGCTGCCGGCACCAAGCGTGCGCGGGCCACGGTACCGCCGACACTGACGAAGCCTTCGCCGCCCACGTTCTTTTCTGCGAACAGCGAAAAATCATTTTGCGTGTAACGTGCACCGCCCAGTTGGCCGGGGGCCAGCCATGCCGGCAATACATCACGCCCTTTGCCTGCGGTGATGCCGATTTTTCCGCCATCACGCGACAGCGCCATGCCGGCACTGGCATGCCGGCTGATGTTGCCCGGCTTGTCTTCCAATGATGCCAACACACAGTTGCTGGCCAGTTGGCCGATGGCAGGTGCCATGCCACTGCGCCGATCACATAGCAATGCGAGTGAATCGCCCGACTGCAGGCCGTAGGTGGCTTCCAGTGTGGTGTTGCCGAACCGCCAACGCGCCCCTGTACCGCTGGCAGTGGTCGCCGGTTCCAACATCAGCACGGCTTCCAGCTTGCCGCTGTCCTTGTTCAACACCGGCACCATCTTGGGGTCGCTGCGTTTGCCGGCTTTTGTCTGCGCGTGTGCGTTGCCGCTGGCAAAGGCCAGGGCAAAGACGGCAGCAGCAATGGGTAGCAGGCGCAGCTTCATGGACGAGGTTCGACCAAATGGAATCAAAAGAGTTCCCGCATCTGCGGGGTATTCAGCTTATCAAATTTATGTTTATTTAACAATACGGCGAAAGCAGGGGTCAGGCCGGGCCTTGAAGGTCACTGTACGCCAGCTGCGGCGGAATGTGCACTGTCTGCAAGGGCGAACAGGCGGGAGATTTGCACCGCATCGAAGTGGTGGGCTTGCCCGCAAAATTCGCATTGCACATGGGCCTGCCCGTGACCTGCCGCCACCGCGGCATCGGCTTCCTCGCGGCCCAGTGAGACCAGCATGGCCTCCACCCGCTCACGCGAGCAGGAGCAGGCAAACGTCAGTGCCTGCTCGCCCAGCAGTTGTGGGCTTTCTTCGTGGAACAGGCGATGGATGACTTCGGCCGGCGGCAGCGCCAACAATTCCTCGCGGCCCAGCGTGTCAAACAGCGCACTGGCACGACGAAAGCCGTCTTCATCGACTTCCTCGCCGGGCAGTTTCTGCAACAGCAGACCCGCTGCACGCTGGCCATCGCAGGCCAGCAACAGGCGGCTGGGGAGCTGTTCGGATTGCTCGAAATAGGCTTCGAAGGCTTGATCCAGAGTGGCTGAATCCAGTGCCACCAGACCTTGATAGCGCATCGGGTCGGCATTGCCCAGCGACGGATTTTCAATCGTGATGGCCAGTACGGCATCCTTGCCCAGATCGCGCAAATCACGTGTGGGCTCGCCGGCATCGTCGCGCAACCGCACGATGCCGCGCAGGGTGCCAGTCGCGGTGCATTCGGCAAACAGGGTGCTGATGGGGCCTTGGCTGCGCAATTGCACCGACAAACGCCCGGCGACCTTGGTATGGCCGGTGAACAGAGCCACCGCCGCGGTGGCTTCGCCCAGCAGTTGTGCCGCAGTGTCCGGGTAGGCGGCGCGTTCGGCAATGGTCTGCCAGCTGGCATCCAGATGTACGGCCACCCCGCGCACGCCGGCGGCAGGCAGCAAAAAACGCAATTGGGTATCGTGAACTTGGGGCATGGGGGTTACCGTGAAATGAGGGTGTGCGCAGATAATGTGCGGCAGGACTGCGGCAAAGCATGCCGGGCAACATCTGGCAGCAACCGGGGAGGACGAATGCAGAAGGTAAATGGGGTGCCATCACCACAATCGCAAGGTGAGCGCGCATGAGCGCAGGCCAGTGGCGTGGCCGCCTGCGCGGCTGGTGGTGGAAACTGCCGTTGCTGTTTGTCGTATTCAGTGTGTTGCAAGTGCTGACGTTGCGCTTTGTGGATCCCATTGGCTCGCCGTTCATGCTGGCGCGCTGGGTGGATGCGGCACTGGCCGGCAACCCCGGGTTTCGCATCCACTACGACTTCCGCAGCTTGCGCAGCATCTCTGCCAACCTGCCATTGGCCGTGGTGGCATCGGAAGACCAGAATTTTGCCACCCATCATGGGTTTGATTTCAACGCCATCGAAAAAGCGCAGGCACACAACGAAAAAATGATTGCGCGTGCGGAACAGCGCGGCACACCGGTCAAGCGCTTGCGTGGGGCCAGCACCATCAGCCAGCAGACCGCCAAAAACCTGTTTTTGTGGCAAGGCACCGGGCCTACGCGCTGGCTGCGCAAGGGGCTGGAGGTTTGGTACACGGCATTGATCGAGACCCTGTGGCCGAAGCGGCGCATTCTGGAGATGTATGTGAATGTCGCTGAATTCGGCGATGGCGTGTACGGCGCGCAGGCGGCGGCACGGCGATTCTTCGGCAAGGATGCGTCTGCCCTGAGTGTTGCCGAAGCGGCGCGACTGGCGGCGGTGTTGCCCAGCCCGAAACGCTATAGCGCGACCCGCCCCGGTGCCTATGTGCAGCGGCGTGCGCAGGCGATCCAGCGGCAGATGGGTGCGGTTGGCGGCGCGGCGTATTTGCAGGTGCTGGAATGAGTGATATGGCTTGGTGCAGTGGAGTCAAATCGGAAGTATGCTCAGGCCAGCATGACCAATCACAGAGGAGACTGCCATGCGCACGGTACGCCAGCTTCTGGATACGAAATCGGCTGAGATCATTGCGATCGGGCCGGATGCACCGGTGTATGACGCCATCCGCCTGATGGGGGAACGCGGTGTGGGCGCGCTGCTGGTGATGGAAGGGCCGAAGTTGGTGGGCATCCTGTCCGAGCGTGATTACGCCCGCAAGATCGTGTTGAAGGGACGTTCTTCGCGGGATACCCCGATCCGCGACATCATGACCGCGGATGTCAAAACGGTGGCCCCCGGTGACAGCACCGAGCACTGCATGCAATTGGTGACCGACAGCCGCATCCGGCATTTGCCGGTGTTGGAGGGACAACAGGTGATCGGTGTATTGTCGATTGGCGATCTGGTCAAGGCGGTGATCGAAATGCAGCGGCAGGATATCGACCAGTTGCAGCGCTATATCGCCTCGTAAACGACTGCAAACGCGCACTCGCTTCGCCACGCACCCGCCTCCGGCACACTCTCCCCGTTGGGCGGGGAGAGGGCAAAGCTCACACCGCTAATGCGTGTGCATGCTCACGCGTGGCCAGGAACTCCACCGCCGGGGCACGTTCTTGCGCCAGTTGCAGGTTGACGCGGGTGGGTGCCAGATACACCAGCGCGCCGGAGGCATCTACCGACAGGTTCAGCGCATTCTTCTCGCGGAACTCTTCCAGTTTTTTCGCATCGCCGCAGCGGATCCAGCGGGCGGTGGCCACTTGCACCGGCTCGAAGCTGGCTTCCACGCCGTATTCGTCCTTCAGCCGATAGGCGGCCACGTCGAACTGCAACACGCCCACCGCGCCCAGAATCAGGTCATTGCTCATCATCGGTTTGAAGAACTGGGTGGCGCCCTCTTCGGACAACTGCGCCAAGCCTTTTTGCAATTGCTTGAGTTTGAGCGGATCACGCAGACGTGCGCGGCGGAACAGCTCCGGTGCGAAACTGGGGATGCCGGTGAAACTCAGTACTTCGCCTTCGCTGAAGGTATCGCCAATCGAGATGGTGCCGTGGTTGTGGATGCCGATCACGTCACCGGGAAAGGCGCTCTCGGCAATTTCACGATCCGAGGCCATGAAGGTCAGCGCATTGGCCAGCTTGACCTCCTTGCCGGTGCGGACATGGAAGGTTTTCATGCCGGCGCTGAACTTGCCCGAGCACACCCGCATGAAGGCCACCCGGTCGCGGTGCATCGGGTCCATGTTGGCCTGGATCTTGAACACGAAGCCGGTCAGCTTGTTTTCGCTCGCGGCCACGTCGCGCGTGGTGGTGGCGCGCGCGCGCGGCGCCGGTGCGTGCTCGACGAAGAAGTCCAGCAGCGGCTGCACGCCGAAGTTGTTGACGCCCGAGCCGAAGAACACCGGCGACTGCTTGCCGGCCAGGTAGGCGGTCTGGTCGAACGGCGCCGAAGCGCCCTGCACCAGTTCCAGCTGGTCGCGCACTTCGGCCAGCAGCTGCGGGCCGATGGCCGCGGCCACGCCCGGATCCTCCAGCGACGGGAAGATGGTGGAATCCTGGCGGGTGAAATTGCGGCCCGGTTCGTACAGATGCACTTCGCCACTGACCAGATGCACCACGCCCTTCAGGCGCTGGCCCATACCAATCGGCCACGTCACCGGCGCACACTGGATGCCCAGTACGGATTCGATTTCGTCCAGCAAATCAATCGGGTCCTTGCCCTCGCGGTCGAGCTTGTTGACGAAGGTCATGATCGGGGTGTCGCGCAGGCGGCAGACTTCCATCAACTTGATGGTGCGTTCTTCCACGCCCTTGGCGACGTCGATCACCATCAGCGCCGAATCCACTGCGGTGAGCACGCGATAGGTGTCCTCGCCGAAGTCGGCGTGGCCGGGGGTGTCCAGCAGGTTGACGATGCGGCCCTCGTAGGGGAACTGCATCACCGAACTGGTGACCGAAATCCCGCGCTCCTTCTCCAGCGCCATCCAGTCGGATGTCGCGTGGCGGGCGGCCTTGCGGCCCTTCACCGAACCGGCCATCTGGATGGCGCCACCGAACAGGAGGAGCTTCTCCGTGAGCGTGGTCTTGCCGGCGTCCGGGTGGGAGATGATGGCGAAAGTGCGGCGGCGCGCAGCTTCTGAGGCGACTTCTGACATTGCGCAATTATACCGGCGCGGGCAGGATGGCCGCAGCCTGACAGAATAGCGCCGGATGGACGAGCACCCGACCCACGCACTGGACGAAGACCAGCAAATTGCCGCCAGCCTGCCTGCCGTCATTGGCCCGTACCGCATTCTGGGGGTGTTGGGTGAAGGCGCGATGGGGCGCGTGTATCTGGCGCGTGAAACCCATCCGCCGCGCGAAGTGGCCTTGAAAGTCATGCGCGGGCTGTCACGTACGGCCTGGGAGCGCTTTCATCGCGAAATTGATTTGTTGGGGCAACTTGAACACCCCGGCATCGTGCGGTTGTACGCCGCGGGCGAGGATGTGGTGGGCGGCCTGGTCGCGCCGTGGTTTGCGCTGGAAGTGGTGCGCGGCCCCGATTTGCATGGCTATTTGCAGCGCGATCAGCCCGATCTGCGCGCCCGCATCACATTGCTTGCCAAATTGGCGCGGGCGGTCGATTACGCGCATCGACGCGGGATCGTGCATCGCGATCTCAAGCCTTCCAATGTGCTGGTCGATGAGCACGGCCAACCGAAAATCCTGGACTTCGGCATCGCCCGTTTGCATGGTGATGAGGGTGGCCAGATGACCCAAGCCGGACAGGTAATGGGCACCTTGCCGTACATGAGTCCGGAGCAGTTGGCGGGCAACACCCGCGATGTGGATGCGCGCAGCGATGTGTATGCGCTAGGTGCGATCGGCTATGAATTGTTGTCCGGGCAGTTGCCGCACCCGCGCTTGTCCACCTCCACGCTGTTCGAAGCATTGGACATCGTGCGGCGTGGCAACCCGGAGCCGTTGGAGCGCGTCAATAAACAAGCGCGTGGCGATATCAATCTGGTGGTGATGAAGGCGCTGGCGGGTGAGCCGGCCCAGCGTTATGACAGCGCCGCAGGATTCGCTGAAGATTTGGAAGCGATACTGGAGTCGCGCCCGATCCGCGCGCGTGCACCCAGCTGGACGTATCGCAGCGGGCGTTTCATTCGCCGTAATCGCACGTTGAGTGCGGCAGTGGCCGTGGTCTTCGTGGCGCTGGTGACAGCCACCATCATCAGCAGCTTGGCAGCGCAACGTGCGCGAGTGGCGTTGGCGCAGGCGCAGGCGCGGGCAAACGAGCTGAGTGCCGTCAACGGCTTTATGGAACGCATGTTGACGGCGGCCGATCCCGAGCAAGCGCAAGGTCGCGATTTGCGCGTGCGCGACATTCTGGATGTGGCGGCGGCCGATCTGGACGGCGCGCAGCTACCGGCCAGCGCCGTAGCCAGACTGCAACAAATCCTGGGTGTGACGTGGCTGGGCTTGGGCGATGGCACACGCGCCGGTGCGGTGTTTACGGCGGCTCTGGCGCATGCTGATTTGCCGGCAGCACAGCGCGATGAATTGCTGCTGGGGCGCGCGCGAAGCGCGATTATTGCTGGCGACTACGCCAGTGGCGAGCAGCAGCTTGGGCAATTGCGGACGCGTCGCGCCACACTGGCACCGGCACTGCAAATTGCGATGGACGAATCCGCCGCCGAATTGCTGCGCGAAAGTGGCAAGCAAAAGCAGGCCATTGCGGTGCTGCGCCAATTGCTGCCACAAGCGCGCCAACAGCTGGGTGCCAATTCACAGCGCAGTCTGGGTCTGCAATTGCAATTGTCATCGGCACTGCAACTGGATGGCGACTATGCCGGCGCGCTGGAGGTCATCCGCGACGCCGCCGCCCGCCATGAACGCGTGCTGGGTGCCAAGCATCCGCAAACCTTGTATGCATGGAACCAGCTGGGCATCGTGGAAAACAAAGTGGGCCATGCCGATGCCGCCGAGGCGGCGTTTCGGCGTGCTGCACAAGGCAGGCTGGCGGTGCTGGGCGAGAGTCATCCGGCAACGGTCATGAGTCAGTTCAATTTGGGCTCCTTCTTGATCGAGCACGGCAATGCCAAAGACGGTGCGCCGATGGTGCAACGGGCCAGTACCTGGTTTGATGCCAATCGCCCCGACGGCGATAGCAAGGCGCTGGTGGCGCGCAGTGTGTTGGCGTATGCGCTGGAAGACTTGGGTGATCTGGATGGCGCTGAACGTCTGCTGCGCGGCTTGCTGGGTACCCAGGAACGCCTGGGTGGGCCAGGTGCGCCGGACACCTATGCGCCGCGCAATAATTTGGGCATGTTGTTGATGAAGCGTGGCCGCTACGCCGATGCGCTGGCCGAGTTCGATACGTTGTCGCAGCAAGTTCGACAACGGCTGGGTGCCGAGCATCCGTTTGCCGCTATCTTTGCCAGCAATCGCGGTGAATGTTTGGCCAAGCTGGGGCGTTTGGACGATGCGCGCCGCGTGCTGGAAGACAGCCACGCCCGGTTGTTGAAACGCTTTGGTGCCGAGCACGCGCGTACTCGCACCGCCGCGCAGCGCTTGGCCGAGGTGTATGCACGGCTGGGGATGAGCGCGCAAGCGCAGGCCTTGCAGATGCCGGCATCGAAAACAGACTAGGCGTTACGGCATTTTCAGGGCTGCTTGGCCAGGCGAAACGGAATGGAGGTCAGCTGCATGCTGCGGTTGACCTGCACCGCAAAATGCAAGTGCGGTGCGGTGCTGTAGCCGGTATTGCCGGATAGGCCAATGCGCTGACCTGTTTCGACATGTTGGCCTTGGTGTACCAGTGCGCCGTTTTCGGCCAGATGCGCATACAGTGCCATGCTGCCGTCGACATGCAGGATACGGATGAAGTTGGCGCGGCCGGCATCGTGCGCATAGTCCAATCCATGGCCGTGAAACTGCACTTGGACTTGCATCACCACGCCTTCGCGTGCGGCCAAGACCGGTGTGCCGACCGGCACGGCAAAATCCAGTGCATAGCGGTTTTCGAGATCCTGATGGCTGAACTCGCCTTCAAACCCCTGCTCGATCGGTGCATCGGTTTGCGCCAACGGGCGCAAATACAGCACATCCTGTGGGCGTGCATTGGAGCTGCCGGGGGTGGCCGTCAGGCGCAGCGCCAACTTGCCGCTGCGGCCTGCAGGTGTGCTCAGTGCGGCCAATAGGCTACTGCCTTGCGCAGCCACGCTGGCGCGCGCTGGCAAGCCGGGTTGACTGACCGGCGCGGGGTTGGCCAGCGACTCCAGGCGGACTTCAATCGGCCCGTCCAAGCGGTTATCGGCCCATGCCAGATAACCGCCCGAGGTGGCTTCCAGCCGCAGTGTGGCAAGCGCATCCACCTGCTCCTGGCGGGTACTGGTCACCGCAGAGCTGGGTTGTGTGGCGGTAGCCATGCTGGCCGCAAGCGCACACAAGCAGGCCAGTGGGTGAGTGAGGAAGCCACGCATCGGTGCAGTATGCCGAACCTTGTAGGCATGATGTTTGGTTATTTAAATCGCTTCATCCGAATAGAGCGATTGACATGACCCATTGGAATGCCCACACTGCGCGTATCCATCGAGACCGGCGGAGGGACAGGCCCTTTGATGCCGGGGCAACCAGACGGCGTGCGCAAGCACGTTGGCGAGGTGCCAAATCCTGCGGGGACCTGAGCGTCTGCCGGAAGATGGTTGCGCAGCCGAATCGGCTGCGTAACACCAACCCTGTTGGCCTTCCCGCACTCCCTGCATGACTTCGATGGCGACCTTTTTGCCGGAGTCTTGCCGTGAACCTTGCCGAATGTAGTCTTCCCGTCAGTTCCGCTCCGCGGACAGTGCCAACTTGGTCTATGCCACGGCCACCGGCACACGCCAGTCGTGACGGTGTGCAGCGCGGCAGTATTGATGCGGTGCTGCGCACGCGCTATGCAGGTACGCGCAAGCTGCGCCTGAATTACGAGCTGGTGGGAGCAGCCATGGCACCGGTAGTGTTGGTGGCCGGCGGTATTTCGGCGCACCGGCATGTGGCCGCAAATGCAGTGGATCCCAGCGCAGGTTGGGCGCAAGGTTTGCTGGATGCAGGGCGCACCCTGGATCCGGCCAAGCTGCGGGTTCTGGCGTTTGATTATGTAGGGGCTGATGGCAGCATCGATGCGCCCATCGATACCGCCGATCAGGCCGATGCGATTGCCTTGTTGCTGGATGCGCTCGGAGTCGACGTGTTGGCAGGCTATGTCGGCTACTCGTATGGCGCATTGGTGGGCCTGCAGTTGGCGGTACACCACCCGCAGCGCCTGCGCAAGCTGGTGGCGGTCAGTGGCGTACATCGCCCGCACCCGTATGCGGCCGCGTGGCGCGCGCTGCAACGCAAAGCGGTGGCATTGGGCCGGTTGCAGTGTGCCGACGAGCAAGGCCTGTCTCTGGCGCGGCAGTTTGCGATGTTGAGCTACCGCACTCCGGAAGAGTTCGCCGAACGCTTTGATGCCGCGCCGGAGGTGTGCAATGGGCAGGTGCGGGTGGCCGCCGAAGATTATTTGGACGCCGCCGGTGCCAAATTTGTGGCGCGGGTGTCGGCCACCGCATGGTTGCGCTTGTCCGAATCGATTGATTTGCATCGGGTGGATCCGGCGCAGGTGGGCGTGCCGGTGTCGGTGATCGCGGTGGAGGGCGATCGCTTGGTGCCGATGGATGATGCGGTGGCCTTGATCGAGGGCTTGGCGGGGCGTGGCCGCTTGCGTGTGCTGCGCTCGCCGTATGGGCACGATGCCTTCCTCAAGGAAACCGACCGCATCAATGCGTTGCTGGCCAGCGAGCTGTTTGCCGGCAGCGCAGTCACTGGGCCTGCCATCGGAGTCTCGGCATGAGCACAGGGAACACCCCAGACACACGCCGGCCAGCAACCCGCGCCGTGCGTGCGGGTATTGATCGCGACAGCGCATTTGGTGCGGTGACCCCCCCCTTGGTGCTGTCCTCCAATTTCAGTTTTGCCGGCTTCAATCAGAAGCGTGCCTATGATTACTCGCGCAGTGGCAATCCCACCCGTGATTTATTGGGTGGGGCGCTGGCGGATATGGAGGGTGGCGCCGGCGGGGTGGTCACCGCCAGCGGCATGGGCGCGGTAACCTTGTTGCTGCATGCGTTGTTGCAGCCGGGCGATCTGCTGGTGGTGCCGCATGATTGCTATGGCGGCAGCTGGCGGCTGTTCAATGCGTTGGCCAACAAAGGTGCGTTCGAGTTGGTCACCTGCAACCTGACCGACCCACAGGCACTTGCGACAGCCTTGGCGCAGCAGCCGAAGCTTGTCTGGATTGAAACGCCATCCAATCCATTGCTGCGCATCACGGATTTGCAAGCGGTGATTACCGCCGCGCATCAAGTGGATGCGCTAGCGGTGGTTGACAACACGTTTTTGTCGCCGGCACTGCAGCGCCCGATTGCCGATTTCGGTGCTGATTTTGTGTTGCATTCCACCACCAAGTACATCAATGGGCATAGCGACGTGGTGGGCGGTGCGGTGGTGGCCAAGGATGCGGAGCAGCATCAACAGTTGACATGGTGGGCCAATTGTCTGGGCCTGACTGGCTCGCCGTTTGACAGTTTTCTGACCCTGCGCGGGCTACGCACCCTGGATGCCCGCCTGCGGGTCCATCAGGACAACGCCGCCGCGTTGGTGGCATTGCTGGACGGGCATCCTGCGGTCAGTGCGCTGCACTACCCCGGGCTGCCCACGCATCCGGGACACGCACTGGCGGCGCGCCAGCAATATGGATTTGGCGCAATGTTGAGCGTTGAACTCGTCGGTGGCGAACCCGCGGTACGCGCGTTTGTGGATGACTTGCAGGTGTTCACCTTGGCCGAATCACTGGGTGGGGTGGAAACCTTGGTTGCCCATCCTGCCAGCATGACCCATGCGGCGATGAGCCCGGAAGCACGCGCACTGGCCGGGATTACCGATGGCATGTTGCGATTCTCGGTGGGTATCGAGCATGTGGATGACTTGCTCGCCGATTTGGCAGCAGCGTTGGCGCGCGCTCAGGCGGCCTGCGTTGCGCTTGAAATCACCACGTCATGAGTGCAACGCCCGCCATGATGCATGGCCAGCACACGCCACCGGCACGCTTGGCACTGTTGGGCACCGGCACCGTAGGCAGTGCGGTCTGGGCGCGCCTGATGCAGTGGCAGGGCAGTGCATTGGGCGAGCGGCTGCGTTTGGTGTATGCGGCGAACTCGCGCTTTGCCTTGGGCAACCCAGCGGGGCTGCCGAGTGCGGCCACGGATGTGTTGCTTCAGCAGGCACCGCAAGCCAGCAGTTTGGAGGCGGTGGATGTTGCGCTGGCAGGCGACGGCGTGCGTATTGTGGTCGATGCCACGGCTTCGGCGCAGGTGGCCGACCAACACGCGCATTGGTTGGCACGCGGCATCCATGTGGTGACCGCCTGCAAACTGGGGCAGGGTACGGATTTGGCGCGCTGGCACGCCATCCAGGCCGCGTGCGAAGCCGGCAATACCGAGTATGGTGACAGCGCGACTGTGGGTGCCGGTTTGCCGGTGTTACGCACGATTCGGGCTTTGCAGGCGGGGGGCGACCGCATCCATGCCATCGCTGGGGTGTTGTCCGGTTCGCTGGCGTGGCTGTTCAATCATTACGATGGCATGCAGGCGTTTTCTGGCTTTGTTCGGCAGGCGCGTGAGGCAGGTTTTACCGAGCCGGACCCGCGTGAAGATTTATCGGGCGAAGACGTGCGGCGCAAGTTGCTGATTCTGGCGCGGGCGTCTGGCTACCGGCTGGAAGACAACGCGGTACAGGTGGACTCCCTGGTGCCGGCAGCGCTGGCAGGTTTGCCCCGTGAGGCACTGGATGCGGCCTTGCCCATGCTGGATGCTGCACTGCGCGAGCGTTACGCGGCAGCCTACAAAAATGGCGCGAAGTTACGTTTTGTTGCACGCCTGCAAGCCGATGGATTGGCCACCGTGGGGCTGGAGGCATTGCCTGCCGAGCATGCGCTGGCAGGTGGTGGTGGCACCGATAATCGGGTTGCGATCTGGTCGGATCGCTATGCCAAACAACCTTTGCTGATTCAGGGGCCAGGTGCCGGTGCCGAGGTGACTGCGGCGGCGATGTTGGATGATGCCTTGCGTATTCAAGTGGAGGCATCGAAGGCGAAAGTGCTGCCGGGACGGGCAAAAAACTCTTCTATGGGCAACGGGCGCTGAAATAGATAGCCCTGCGCGAAGTCGACCCGCAAGTCGCGCAGGCAAGCCAGTTGCGCATCATTTTCCACCTGTTCGGCTACCGCACGCATACCCAGCAGGTGGGCGATTTCGGTGATCGAGCGCACGATCGCTTCCGACAGCGGCGACTGATCCACATCGCGCACGAAACTGCCGTCGATCTTCAAATAATCAACCTGCAAATCACGCAGGTAGCTGAACGAACAAAAGCCAGTGCCGAAGTCGTCCAACGCGAAACGGCAGCCCATCTCGCGCATGCGCTGGATAAAGTGCCGGGTACGCCCCAAGTCCCGCACCACGCTGGTTTCGGTAATTTCCAGACACAGCTGTTCCGGCAGCAGGTTGCTGCGTTGCAGCCGGGTTGCGAAATAGTCGCCAAACTCGTCATCGGCCAATGTCGCTGCGCCCAGATTGAGGTTGCATTGGCGGATCAAGGGCAACGTTTGCGGGTGCGCTTCCAGCCAGTTCAAAAGGGCGCTCAACACATAGCGATCCAATCGTGGGCCCAGCCGAAAGCGTTCTGCCGCGGCAATCAGGCTGGCAGGTGGGTGCAGGTGGTCTTGCGCATCGCGCCAGCGCAGCAAGATCTCGAAATGGGCGCGGCCATCGCCTGCTGCGCGCAGATCCACTACCGGTTGGCACCACAATGCGAATTGGCGCTGATCCAGGGCCTCGCGCACATTCAGTGCGCTTTGCATCATGCGATTACGGGTATCCAGGCGTTCTTCATTCAGGCCGGCGACCAGCAACCGGTTGCCACCCAGCTCCTTGGCCTCATGGCAGGCGGCATCCACCTGCGACAGCAGTTCATCAAAACTGGCCTGCGGTGCGGTGCTGGTGACGATGCCAATGCTGGCAGTGGTGCGCAGATTACTGCCTTGCCATGCCACACGCATGTTCTCAATCGCGGCCAACAGGCGGCGGCCGGGAACGGTGGCTGCCGCTGCAGTTTGCTTGCATAACACCGTGAACTCGTCGCCACCGCTGTGTGCCAGCCACGCATCGTCGCCGAATTCGGCTTTCACCAGACGGGCGACATGCCGCAACATTTCGTCGCCGGCGGCGTGACTTGCGGCATCGTTGATCAGTTTGAAATTGTCCAGATCGATATACAGCAGGCTGACATCGCCGTTGTGGCTTGCCAGTACGAGGCGGGCTTGTTCTTCGAACGCATCGCGATTGAGCAGGCCTGTCAATGGGTCGCGGGTGGCGCGCACATGCAACGCGGCCATCACCACATGACGCTCGTAGAAGGATGCTGCCAATAAAATCGGGATGGTCGAAATCACCACCAAAGTGGCCATCAACATGCTGGTGTCGGCCAGGGTTTCCGGACGCCGAAAGCCATCGATGCCCAAGCCCAGAATCATGGCCAAGGTAAACGTGGCGACGCTGGTGGCCAGTGCGGTGAACAGCGGTGGGAATCGAATCGCTGACCATAGCAATAGCACCACCGGGACGATGACCCCCGCCAGCGGGTACAGGCCGCCCTGATATGCGATGGGGATGATTACCAACAGGCCCACGCCCATGATCACGACCCAGCTCAAGTATTCGCGCAGGCGCACGCGGTTGACGCCCGAGTGCAATTTGCGCAATTGCTTGCGGGTGATGAGCAACAACACGCTGGGGGTGAGCGCCGAGATTCCCAGCAAATCCCCCAGCGCCCACTGCAGATACACCCGCGGGACATCGCTGGAGGGAATCATCCTGGCCACCAGCATCCCGGTGCTGCCGATGCCGGCGCTGATCACGCATAGCAGCAGTGCGCCGCGCAGCAATAACAACCCGTCATCGGTGCGCAACTGCAGGGTTTTGCGGCGAGACCTCACATACAGGCATGCCACAACCGTGGCCAGCGCATTGCTGCAAATCGAAAAGCCAACAAACACGGGCGGTGCCGGTACTAACAGCAGATGAAGCAGGGCCTGTGCCATGGCGATGGCGAAGGCGTAGCGCAGGCCAAACAGCAGCACCATGGCATACGCCAGACCGGCCGCGGGCCAGAACAACGTGACATCGGCGGGAGTACGCAGGAACCAGATGGTGATTGCCGCGCCACCAAAATACAGGGCGGTGAGCAGGATCATCCGTGATGCTGTGGCCAGCGCGCCGTGCATAGCGTCAATCCCAGGCGAAGCAGAGCATCGGAGCAAGCCCCGCCCAACAGGGGTGGGCGGGCAGGTGAAGGAAGTGGCTGGCTTGCACCATAGTGATTGCACCGGTGGCTAAGTCAGTACCAGATTAACCCGAAACCGTGACGCAACAATCAGCCAGATTGACTAGCCCAACCTCAGCATTCGATGACGTTGACCGCCAGCCCACCACGGCTGGTTTCCTTGTACTTGTCCTGCATGTCGCGGCCGGTGTCGCGCATGGTTTTGATCACCTTATCCAACGACACCTTGTGCTGGCCGTCACCACGCAGGGCCATTCGGCTGGCATTGATCGCCTTCACCGAGCCCATCGCATTGCGTTCGATGCAGGGGATTTGCACCAGCCCGCCGATTGGGTCACAGGTCAGGCCCAGGTTATGTTCCATGCCGATTTCGGCAGCATTCTCGATTTGCCCCAAACTGCCACCCAGCGCGGCGGTCAAACCTGCGGCAGCCATCGAGCAGGCCACGCCTACTTCGCCTTGGCAGCCCACTTCGGCACCGCTGATGCTGGCGTTTTCCTTGTACAAAATCCCCACCGCAGCGGCGGTCAGCAGATACGTGAAAATGCCAGCCTCGCGCACGCCAGCATCTTTTTCACTGGCGCAAAAGCGCTCGTAATAATGCGCAACTGCAGGCAGGATCCCGGCAGCACCATTGGTGGGCGCGGTCACCACGCGACCGCCGGCGGCGTTTTCTTCATTGACTGCCAGTGCATACAAATTCACCCAGTCCAATACCGTCAATGGGTCGCGCATCGCCGCTTCCGGGCGGCTAGCCAGCTCATGATGCAGGGCCGGTGCGCGGCGGGTGACGTGCAGACCGCCGGGGAGTGTGCCTTCTGCGCGAATGCCGCGTGCGACGCAAGATTGCATGGCCTGCCAGATTTCGCGCAGGCCGGCGCGAATGTCGTCCTCGCTGCGCCAGACTTTTTCGTTTTCAAACATCAATTGCGCAATCGTCAGGCCGCTGCGCTGGCACTGCGCGAGCAGTTCGTTGCCACTGGCAAACGGGTGTGGCAGCGGTGTGGTGTCGGCCACGATGCGGTCTTCGGCGGCCTCGTCCTGATTGACTACAAAGCCGCCCCCCACCGAGTAATAGTCGCGGGTGGCGATTTCATTGCCATCAACATCAAACGCAGAAAAGCGCATGCCATTGGTGTGGAACGGGAGCTTCTGGCGCTTGTTCATCACCAAATCACGCTTTTCATCAAACGCAATATCGCGCTGCCCAAGCAAATGAATTTTTTTGTCTTTGCGGATACGTTCCAATGCAGCGGGAATGATGTCGGGGTTGATTTCATTCGGCCAATGGCCTTCCAACCCCATCAACACGGCTTTGTCGGTGCCATGGCCACGGCCAGTCAGTGCCAGCGAGCCGAACACTTCGGCGCGGATGCGGGTGGTGCGTGACAACGTGTCGCTTTCAGCCAGCCAATGGCTAACGAAGCGGGCTGCGGCACGCATCGGCCCCACCGTATGCGAAGAGCTGGGGCCGATACCAATTTTGTACAGGTCGAAGGTGGAGACGGCCATGGGGGCTGCCAGTGTGGGGGAACGCTATTCTAGGCAGACTAGGCGCCGAACTGCGGATTTCCACTGATGTCCCTGACCTTGTTTCAGCGTGACAATTGCCATTTATGCGAGCTGGCTCTGGATGTGCTGGCACAAGCACGCGCCCCCGAATTTGAGACCGTGTTCATTGATGACGATACGGCGCTGGAGGCCCGCTACGGCTTGCGTGTGCCGGTGCTGTGCGATGCGGTCAGTGGTGCCGAATTGGACTGGCCGTTCGATGCCCAGCGCGTGCGTACATTTTGCGGCACCCGGTAGTCGCCACTATGGAGCGGGTTTGAACACGACCTTGGTGCTGATGGCAATGGTGTTGGGGATGAGCTTGGTATCGGCCCATTGCCCACCGCCCACACCGAAGTCCAACCGCTGCACGTTGGCGTGGCCTGTCAGCACCGGAGTTGCGCCGGGTGTCCAGGCAAAGGTGAGGGTGACCGGCTTGTTGATGCCGTGCAGGCTGAGTTGGCCATCGGCGGCGTAGCGGTTGCCGCCCAAGCTGCGGAACTTGGTGGCGGTGAAGCTGGCCTGCGGGAATTTGCCTGAATCGAAAAACGCCGCGCCACGCAGCTCATTGTCGTAGCTGCTGTTGCTGGTGACGGCGGTGGCCAGCGGGATCTTCACGGCCAACCTGGCATTGGCCAGTTGTTTGGGGTCAAAACTGAGGCGGCTGGTAAAGCCCGGAAACGTGCCGGTAAATACCTCGCCCTGGTACTTCCCGGAAAATGCCAAGCTCGAGCCTTGGGCTTGCACGTAGTCGGCGGCAAGTGCCGGCATGGATAGCGTAAGCGCGAGCGCCAGTGACGCGAACACAGGTCCATTACGCATCGGGAGTCTCCGGTTGGGCCGCCCGCAACCAGCCACGCGGCAGCATGCGGGCAAGCGTGGCATCGCCCATAAACAAATGGTGGTAAAACGCAGCCGCCGCATGCAGCAGCACCAAGGCGACCAGCGTCCAGAACAATGTTTCGTGGGTCTGTACGGCAAGCGCATGCAACGCGTCGTTATGGCCGGTCAACGCCGGCAGATTGAATAAACCGAACCACTGCAAGGGGAAGCCGGCAGCGGAGTTGAGCAGCCAACCACTCAGCGGCATTGCCAGCAACAGTACATACAATGCGATGTGGGTCAGCTGAGCAATGCGGTGTTGCCAATGCGGGCTGTCGGTCAGTGGCGTGGGGCTTCCGGCAAATAGGCGCCAGCCGATGCGCAGGAGAACGATTGCCAGCACGCAAAGGCCGATGGATTTGTGCAACGCATAGGTGGCTATTTTGTCCGGCCCATTGGGCAACGCACCCATGCGCAGACCAATCCACGCCAGCAACAGCAACAACACAAGCGTGAGCCAGTGCAGGCATTGGCTGATGGCACCCCAGCGGATGGTGTTTTTCAGCGGCATCACGGGTTCTCGGTGGAAGGTTGCGCAGGCCTTGCGGGAGCGTTTGGCGGGTTGTCCGGCACAGGTTCGAGTGCTGCAGGTGGCGCGGTCTCGCCACGTTGGCGATAGAGTTCGGCCTCGATGCGCAACTCGACGTTGTCACCTACTAACGCCTGCCAGTGGGTCATGCCGAAGTCGCTACGCTTGAGCGTGGTACTGGCCGAGAACCCCAGTGTCTGGCGGAACGGCGGCATTGGGTGGCGTGCAGCGCGATTAAGTGTCAATGCCATGCATAACGGGCGGGTAACCCCGTGCAAGGTCAGTGCGCCACAGGCGGTGCCGTGGCTGTCGTCGGTGCGGGTCAGTTGATCCACCACCCAACGCGCCTGCGGGTAGTGGGCGGTATCCAAAAAGTGGGGCGCTAATACCGATGTGGTCCAGCCAGCATCGCCCATGTCCAGCCGCTGCATGGGTACGACTACCTCCATGCGTGTGCCTTGCCAGCTGTCGGCATCGAAATACAACTGCCCTTGCGCCCCGGAGACGGTGCCGATGGCTTGCGAGAAGCCGGCATGGTCAACGCCGAACATCACCCGCGTATGTACCGGATCAAATGCATAGCGCGCCGGCCCTGCAGCCAGAGATGGCAGGCTGCATGCCAGCAGCAGGGGCATGGCAAACAGCAAATGGGGCGGCAGGCGGCAAGACATGATCGGGATTCTATGCGCAGCGGTATGCGGGCGGTGTGCTTGCAAGTGCAACGAAGCGTTGCCAGCATTGTGGCCGGCGAGGGGATGGGGAATCACTATGCGGCGACAAGTCGCGTGCGTGTTGCTGTTGTTGCTGGCCTGCGCGTGCGTGTGTGCGGCAGTGCCCGAGCGCCCGCGGTTTCGCATTATCGGGAGTAGCCAAGGCCTGCCATCGACCGATATCAAGGCTTTGGTGCGTGATCAGGATGGCTACCTGTGGATTGGTACTGCCGATGGTTTGGCGCGCCATGATGGCGTGGGGATGCGGGTCTGGCGGCATGATCCAGACGCCCAGCAGGGACTGCCCGGCAACAATGTGCAGGCGTTGCTGGTGGATGCGCGTGATCGCATTTGGGTAGCAGTAGAAGGCGAAGGGGTGAGCGTGCTGGACGCCAGCCGCCAGCACTTCATCCGCTATCGCAAGACCAGTCACCCAGCGCTCGAAAGCGATGATGTGTGGGCGATGGCAAGACAGGGCAGTGCGGTTTGGTTGGGTACGTTTGGGGGCGGCTTGACGCGGATTGATGCCGATGGAGGGCAGCGGCATTTCAACAAACAGCACAATGGCCTGCCCGCAGACACCGTGTTGTCGCTGGCGGTGGATGCACAGGGCGTGCTGTGGGTGGGCACCACCAAAGGCTTGGCCCGCTTGCAAGGCGAGATCTTTGAAACCGTGGAATTGCCCGCTGCCGAAGGCCCGCAGATGATTTATTCGCTGGCCGCCCAATCCGATGGGTTGTGGGTAGGCGGCGCGCAGGGCATTTGGCGGCGTACCGGCGGGCAATGGGCGCAACCGGCGTGGTCACCGATGTTTCAACGGCCCAACGCGCTGTTGGCTATTGTCACCGATACCCGCGGTGATCATTGGATCGGAAGCCAACGTGGACTATGGCATCAGGACGGAGCAACCCCGCCGGTGCCGGTGCCGATGGGCGGTCCGGACATTGCACGGGCGATCGGCAGTTTGCTGCTGGAGCACGGCCAGGCGCTGTGGGCTCCGGTGCAAGGTCGGGGGCTGGGCTACCTACGCGCCGACTGGCGTCAGCAGGTGCAATTCCAGGGGACAGAAGACGGCCTGCATGGCGCGATGTACAGGGCCTTGGGCAAGGCCGGGGATGGCGGCATTTGGCTGGGCGACATGGGCGGTATGATTGAGCACATGGATGCGCAGGGGCGCATTGCGATGCTGGACCCGGCGTCGCTTGATCAGCTGCACAACATCAAACCAGTGGTGATTACCGAAGACCGGCAGCGTCGGCTATGGCTTGGGCATCGCGGTGGGCTGGTGCGTATCAGCCGCAATGGCGGTGTCGAGCAATGGGCCAGCGACGCTGCCAGCGATCCGGTGCCTAGTGGGCAAATCGGGTGGTTATTGCATCCTGCCGACGGCAGTCAATGGTTGGCTGCTCCTGGTGGGGGTGTGCAGCAACGTGACCCCGACAGCGGCAAGCTGCTGCGCGATTTACCGGCGGGGATTGCCAGCGGATTGGGTGAAGCCGATATCGAAAGCATGGTGCTGGCCGTGGACGGCAGCCCGTGGATCGCATGCAGCACCGGGATTTTGCAGTTCGACGCCAGCAGCGGGCGGTTCCAGCCGGTCGCGTCGATGGGCAGCGAGCGGGTGTATGCGTTGGCGTTCGATGGGGCCGATACGCTGTGGTTGCAGCGATTGTCTGGTTTGGAGCAATACCAACGGCACGGTGCGGTATGGCGGCAACACACACGCATCGACACCCGCCATGGGATGCCGGCGGTTGCCGCCGCGGCATTGTTGGTGGACGCGCAGCATCGGCCATGGATCACCACCTCACGCGGGTTGTATCGCTGGGATCCGCAGCGTCGCAATTTGCGCCACGTCAGCATGCAGGACGCTGCCAGCAGTGAGGAGTTTTTGGAGCGCGCCGCACTGCTGCGCGATGATGGCTTGCTGGTGGCGGCTACCGCCGATGGTGGTTTGCGGCTGGTCGATACCAGGCTGGCCGACGCCGCACCGGTGCAACCGGTACTGCGCTTTGACGGCATCGACGTGCGCCGCGATGGCGGCTGGCAAGCCCTGCCCACTCAACGCGCTGTGCGCCTGGGCGCGAACGATCGCGAGGTGCGGATTCGCGCACGGTTACTGATGTTCGATGACCCCGCCGGCAATCGCTACTGGTCGCATCTAGATGGGTTTGACCGTACATGGGTGGCGCTAGGCAATAGTGGCGAGCGCGTGTTCACCGGGTTGGCACCGGGGCGCTACGTGGTGCGCATGCGGGCCCAAGATGCCGCCGGCAATGCCGCACCCGAGCAGGTGCTGCACTTCGATGTGCCCCCGCCGTGGTGGCGCAGTGGGTGGGCGCAGGCGCTGTATGTGCTGGCCGTACTGGGTCTCATCGGCCTGTTGGCGTGGTGGTATCGGGCGCGCTTGCAGCGGCGTCATGCATGGGAGTTGGCCGAGCACAAGCGCGCACTGGCAGAGCAAGCATCGGAAGCCAAATCACGGTTTCTGGCCACCCTTGGGCATGAGGTGCGTACGCCCATGACTGGCGTGTTGGGGATGAGCGAATTGCTGCAAGGCAGCACACTGGATGCGAGACAGCGCTCGCAAGTGGATGCCATTCGGCGCGCCGGCGAACATCTGTTGCGGCTGGTCAATGACGCGCTGGATCTGGCCAGGATTGAGGCAGGCAAATTGCAGTTGGCAAATACCGATTTTCCGCTGCGCCCCTTGCTGGACGAAGTCGCGGCTTTGATGGCGCCGGTGGCTGAGCGCAAGGGTTTGGTATTCGTGGATGGCATTGCGCCCAGCGCACCATTGACGGTGCATGGTGACCGCACCCGCGTGCAGCAGATTTTGCTGAACCTGATTGGCAATGCGGTGAAATTCACCGAGACTGGCCACGTTGCGCTGGAGACATTTGCGCTGCATTCGGACGGCGTGTGCTTTGTGGTTGCCGACACCGGCCCCGGGCTCAATGCCGAGCACAAGACCCGCCTGTTTCGACGCTTTGAACAGGCTGAAGGTGTGCGCACCACCTCGCGTTATGGTGGCAGCGGGCTGGGGCTGGCGATCAGCCAAGAGCTGGCAGCGGCGATGGGTGGTCGCATTCGCGTGGAAAGCGAGCCAGGCAAGGGCACCCGCTTCATCGTCGAGCTGCCGTTGCCAACGGTTGCGCCTGCCCGCAACACCCTGCCACTACCGAAGATCACAACGCCGGCCGCGGCACTATCGCTGCTCCTGGTCGAAGACGACCCCATCGTGGCCGAGGTGATGCAAGGCTTGTTGCGCGCACAAGGGCACCATGTGATGCACGCTGCGCACGGACTGGCCGCGTTGGGCGAAACCACCCGGCACACCTTCGATGCCGCGTTGCTGGATCTGGATTTACCCGGCATGGACGGGCTGAGTTTGGCCAAATTACTGCGCGCCCGCGGCTTCAATGCACCACTGCTGGCAGTCACCGCCCGTTCTGATGCCGATGCCGAAGCACACGCCCGCGCCGCCGGCTTCGACGGCTTTTTGCGCAAACCCGTCACTGGCGAATTGTTGGCGCAGGCGTTGGAGTCGCTGCAGGCGGCAGCGGTTTAGCGCGTTCGAGGTTCGCTTCGTTGTGACAGCGCACCCGGCGCGACCGGGGCAGCGCAAGTCGCTCCCCGATACTCGCTTGGTTGCGCTGCCCCGGTCGCGCCGGGTGCTTGTCGCGCTTTGGGGCGCTGATGGTTCCGGGTGCGTCAGCGCGCGCTGTAGCAGTGCACCTCGTCCACCAGCGCGGCGACGTGCTCGGGATTCATGTCGGGCGACATGCCGTGGCCAAGGTTGAATACATGGCCTTCGCGGGAGCCGCCGTTGCCGTCGCGGTAGCTGTCCAGCACTGCGCGCACTTGCGCGCGCACTGCGTCGGGGCTGCCGTACAGCATGGCCGGGTCCAAGTTGCCTTGCAGCGCCACCGAGCCACCGATGCGGCGGGCGGCATCTTCCAGCGTGACGGTCCAATCCATGCCCACGCCTTGCGCGCCGCTGGCGGCCAGTGCTTCCAGATGCGCGGCATTGCCCTTGCCGAACAGGATCAGCGGGGTGTCGCCGCGTTGGAGTTCGCGGGCAATGCGGGTCAGATACGGCAGCGAGAATGCGCGGTACATCGCCGGCGACAGCGTGCCGCCCCAGGTGTCGAATACCTGCAATGCCTGCGCCCCGGCGGCGTGCTGCGCGGACAGGTAGGCGATCACCGCATCGGTGACCACATTCAGCAATTTGTGCATCAGCGCCGGTTCGTTCAGCGCCAGCGCCTTGATGCGGCCAAAGTCCTTGCTGCCGCCGCCTTCCACCATGTAGCAGGCCAGCGTCCACGGGCTGCCGGAAAACCCGATCAGCGGGATCGCGGCATCCAGCTCGCGCCGGATCAAGCTGACCGCATCCATCACGTAGCGCAGGGAACTGCCCATGTCCGGCACCGCGAGCTTGTCGATGTCGGCGGCGCTGCGCACCGGACGCTCGAACTTCGGGCCTTCACCATCAACGAAGTACAGGCCAAGCCCCATTGCATCGGGCACGGTAAGAATGTCGGAAAACAAGATTGCGGCATCCAGCGGAAACCGGCGCAGCGGTTGCAGCGTCACTTCGCAGGCGATCTCCGGATGCTTCGCCATACCCAGAAAACTGCCGGCCGCAGCGCGGGTGGCGCGGTATTCCGGCAAGTAGCGGCCGGCTTGGCGCATCAACCAGACCGGTGTGCAATCCACCGGCTCGCGGCGCAGAGCGCGCAGGAATCTGCTGTTGAAAGCCGGGTCATTGTGCATGGCGTTGGACACGTTGAAGTCTCGTTGGTGTGCCCGCACTGCGTACAGCAGCGGGCAGGGGAAGGGCGCTACTTCGGCGCATCGGCGCCTTGCGCGAACATCAGTTGAAAGCCTTTTTTCAGTTGCGCATCGCGTTCTTTTTGCAATGCCAACAGCGCACTGGCTTGATCGGCAAACAGCGATTTACGCAGCGTGCTGCGGCCACCGGTGTGGCCGCTTTCACGCAGCAACGTCCAGCCACCCAATAAATCAGGCTGGAGCTGGAGTTGCACAAAGCGCGGAGCTTCGTGGCCATCGGGACGTTGTTGTAACAAGAGGCGCATGTGGCAATTGTAACGAACCGGGGTAACGGGGTTAACGGTAACGGGGTCAGGTT